>NZ_JAGQCX010000003.1:0-220457 GCF_024346415.1 Cyanobium sp. Aljojuca 7D2 | reverse complement strand
TTTGCCTGGATTTATACCTGTCAAAGGCCAGTTTTCCTCTGGAAGGCGCTCAGGGATATTCTATGGCTTGAAACAGAAGAATTGCTCGTCACTGCATAACCGATCTAGCGAGCTTCCTGCACCCATGTCTCTTGGCTGAAATCAAGGCAGCTTGCTGGAAGCTTTTTCAGGAGTCCCTAATTTGAGCAGCTGATCATCAGCGTGAGCACCGCCTCATCCAGGGCTCATTTAAAATAATTTACTGGTGCCCTCGCCGGTGCTCTCAGCATCGCTTCAGGTCGGCGGAATTGCCCCCTCCTTGTGCTGGAAAGCGCCTCCGCTTCAACCGGCGCTTTTCGATGGATGCGATGACTGAACGCATCGCCAATGCGGTCTGCTGCTGCATGCCTTGCACCGAGAGGGATCTCAGGGTTGCGGAGGCTCATGGGTAATCAAGAATGATTATGTCCGCCCGTAGCGGCCAGCCATGGCCCCATAGCCCTGCAGGGCGCCGCCCAGGGCGGCAACGGGCTGGTCGAGGCGCCAGGTCCAGTTGCCGGAGCTGGTGCCGGGGGTGTTGAAGCGGGCCCGATCGTCCAGCTCCAGCAGATCCTGAAGGGGCACCACCGCCAGATCGGCGGAGCTGGCCAGGGCCAGCTCCAGAAGCTGCCAGGCCGGCGCCGTGATCGGCACCCCCACCGCCTCGGCCACGCGCCGCCGGCCGCCCTCGTCGAGGCTCTGCCACCACCCGACGCTGGTGGCGTTGTCGTGGGTGCCGGTGTACACCACCCAGCGGCGGCCGCGGATGTTGGCGGGCAGGTAGGGGTTGCCAGGGTCGCCATCAAAGGCGAACTGCAGGATCTTCATGCCCGGCAGCCCGAAGCCATCGCGCAGGGCTTCCACCGCCGGGGTGATCACGCCCAAGTCTTCAGCGATCAGGGGTAGGTGCAGGCCGCGCCGCAGCCACAGCAGCGCCAACAACGGCCAGCCCGGAAACCAGCGCCAGCGGCCATGTTCAGCGGTCGCGGCATCGCCGGGCACGCTCCAGAAGGCCTGCAGGGCTCGGAAGTGGTCGAGCCGCAGCCGATCAAACAGCTCCAATTGACGCTGCAGGCGAGCCAGCCACCAGCGGAAGCCGCTGAGCAGGTGCACGGGCCAGCGGTAGACCGGCGTGCCCCAGAGCTGACCGGTGGCGGAGAAGTAGTCGGGCGGCACGCCGCTCTGGGCGGTGAGGCTGCCATCGGCGCGCAGTGAAAACAGGGCGCGGTGGGCCCACACGTCGGCGCTGTCGTGGGCCACGTAGAAGGGCAGATCCCCCAGCAGCTGCACACCGTTCCGCTCGGCCTGCTGGCGCAGCAGCTGCCACTGGCGCTGCAGCTGCCACTGCAGCAGCTCCTCCTCCAGGAGCCAGCGGGCCTGCTCCCGGGCGATGCGGCGCAGGGCGGAGCGGCTGCGGCGGGCCAGCGGAGCCGGCCACTGCCACCAGGGCTGACCGCCCTGGAGCCGGCGGATCACCATGAACAGGGCGTGGTCTGGCAGCCAGCCGCGCTCGCGGCGGCGCCAGCGACGAAAGGCGCGCTGCTGCTGCACCGGCTGAACCGGCCAGCGATGAGCCAGGGCCTCACCCAGCGCCCGGCTGCGGGCCGGCATCATCGCCAGATCCAGCGGGCCGGAGCGGGCGGCGGCGCCGGGGAGCGTCTCGAGATCCGAGCGCTGCAAAAAGCCTGCCTGCACCAGGTCTTCGGCGTCGAGCAGCCAGGGGTTGAGGGCCGAACCGCTGGGGGAGCTGTAGGGCGAACCCGTGGTGTCGGTGGGGGCCAGGGGCAGCAGCTGCCACACACCAATGCCATGGCGGCCAAGCAGCGCCAGCCAGTCGTGGGCAGGCTGGCCAAAGCCGCCGCAGCCCCCAGGCCCCGGCAGGGACGTGGGATGGAGCAAAACGCCGGAGAGCCTCACGCTTCAGGCAGCCGGTAGCGGCTGATGATTGCCTGGGCAAAGGCGGGGATGTGAGCCGCCACCTTCTCGGGGTGATTGCGGCGCAGCCACAGGGCGTTGCGAGTGAAGTGGGAATCGATCGAGAAGCGGCCGTATTCCAGGCCCTTCGGCCCCAGGCGCCCCACCACACAGCCAATCAGGTTGGCCAACCAGAGGGGCAGCTTCACGGCCTTGTCGTAGGCCTCGATGCCCTGCTGCACCGCCGCCTGGCGGCTGCCGCTGCTGGTCACCGGTGCCACATCGAGCTCGCTCTCGACCAGATCCAGCAGCACCTGGCCCTTCGGGTTGCGCACCGTGAGCCATTGGCGCCCAAACGTCGCCCCCATGTAGCCCACCACCAGATCGGCGCCGGCGTTGGTGTAGTCGAAGCAGCTCAGACAGCTCGGCGCGAAGACGTCCTTGAGCTTGGGCGTGTCAAGCCCGAAGAAGGGCACCGTTTCCTCGCGGCCGTCGCTGTGGCGGAAGTGGATGCGGAAGTCCTGCATGAACTCGTAGTGCACCACCGTGTCGGGGGAGCTGACGGTGCTCTCCAGAAAGGTTTGCAACCCGGCGCGCGAGACGTTGTCGACGCAGGGGAGCCCGAGCACGTAGAGCTCATCGAGGGGCAGGGTGGACTGCACGGCGCGCAGGGCCTGGATCTGGCAGCCCACGCCGATCGCCAACAGCCGGCGGATGCCGCTGCCCGGCAGCTGCTCGAGCACCTCCAGATTGGAGGAGAGGGTGGGCTTGTTCACCCGGGCGCTGAGCACCTCCTCCGGTGTGCGGGCCAGCCGCGGCACGGGCGTGAAGCGATCCTCGTCGCTCTGGCCCACGCACAACACCGCATCCACCAGGCCCGTCTCCAGGGCGCGCACGCCGATGCGACTGACAATCCCGGTCCACTGGGCGCCGTCGATCGGCTGGGCCAGGCGGGCGGTGAGCATGCGCTGCTGCACACCGAAATACAGCTCGTCGTCGTTATCGAGGTCGCGGCTGCGGCCATGGGCCTGCTCCTCCATCGCCTCAAAGCGCTGCTCCAGGAAGGCGCAGCTGTCCTTCACGTAGGCCACCCAGCGGCTATCGCAGAGGCCGCACTGGCTGCAGAGATCCTTGGCGGGGTAGACGCTGCCCTTGGCCAGGGGGCGGGCCCGCTCGTGGGGGGGCGGCGCGGTGGACGAGCCGCTTTGCGAAGAGCCGCTTACCGAAAACAGTGCTGCCATCAGCGGGTTCCCTCGCCCCATCAGCCAGGGCACAACCTATCGGGTTAGGCCAAAGTGGGTTGCCGCCGAGCCCAGATGCCCCGTCATCCCGCCCAGCCCAAGCCTCGCCTGGGGCCCACCCTGCTGCGGCTGGGGGCGGCTGCCGCCGGAATGGCCGCTGGCTTGGGGCTGCTCGGCCTGGTCTGGCCCGAGCCCGATCGCTCCACCGAACCGGTGCGGCAGCTCAGTCCGGCCGACCTGGGCAAGGCGCCGAGCCGCAACATCACCCTGCTGGTGATCGGCCTCGACAGCGAGCAGCCAGGCGATCCGCTCAACCAAGCCGCCCCCCGCGGACCGGCCAATGCCGATGCCCTGCTGCTGGTGCGGGTGAATCCCCAGGGGCCGCTCCAGGTGCTCACCCTGCCGCCCAACCTGGCGGTGCAGCTCCCCGGCCAGAAACGGCCCCAGAGCCTCGGAAGCCTCTACCGCCTTGGCGGCGCCGCCCTCACGGCCGATGCCGTGCGCAGCCTGGTGGGGCTCGACTCCGGCGAGCCGGATCGCTACCTGGTGCTCGGCCGCGCCAGCCTGCGCAGCCTGGTGGATGGTCTCGGCAGCATCGCCGCCAACCCCACCCGGGCCCTGCGATACAACGACAAGAGTCAGCGCTTCACAGTGGATCTGCAGGGTGGGCTGCAGCGGCTGAAGGGAAACGAGGTGGAACAACTGGTGCGCTACCGCGATCCCGCCCGTCCGGAGGACAGCCGCCAGGACAACCACCAGCTGGTGGTGCGCAGCCTGCTACGGGAAATGGCACTGCCGGAGCAACTGGGCCGGCTCTCCTCACTGCTCCAATCTCTCCAGAACAAGGGCGTCGTCACCAACCTCAGCCAAGCGGAAACCCTGAGCCTGCTGGCTGCCGGCCTGAGCCACGGAGAAACGGTGCAGTTCACCAGCGTGCCGCTGGCTCCCAGCAAAGCTGGCCAGCCCCTGCGCCAGATCGCCAGCAGCGCGCCGAATCCCCTCTGGCAGGCCCCAGACCTTTCAGCGGCAGCCCCGTAGCAAGGCAGGCTCCAGGAGGCTGAGTCGGGGCGCAGTCCGGACTCAGTCGGGACTCAATCAGAGGCGATCTGACGCCAGCGCAGCGCCAGGGCAGCCGCCAGGGTTCCGGCCTCACCGGTTGCAGGATCCAGCCCACCCAGCCAGGGCAGACCATCGCCGCGGCGGGCCTCCGGATCCCAGGCCCCATCGCCCTGCACCAGTCCCACCAGCGGCACCTGCCACTGGTGCAGCAGGGCCACCATCGCCGCCGGCAGCCCGGTCTCCAGTTGCTCGCCCGCCAGCAGCAGCAGCACCGGCTGGCGCCAGGCCCCCAGGGCCTCGGCCCAATGGCCGGTGCCATTGAGGGGCAACCCGGGATCCACCGGCAGGGGCACCAGGCCCGGCCCCTGCTCGGCCAGGCCAGCCAGGGCGCGCTGGGGCTCCTGAGGATCCAAGGGGGCACTCCAGGCCATGCCAAGGGCCATGGCCAGCTGGGGCCCCAGCTGGTGCTGCAGCGCGACAACGGCTGCCGCGGGCCCAGCGGCCAGCAGCACCAGCGACTGCGGCAAACCAGGCTTGGAAAGCGTCATGGATGTTTGCACTAGGGGGGCGGCCACGCTTCTACGATCGGGTTTCAGCCGACGCGTCCGCGCCCGCCGTGACCAGTTTCTTGACCGCTGATCGCGTGGCGCCCCAAGGCAACGCGTCCCAGTCGACTCACGACACCCGCCGGCTACGCCTGTTCAGCGGCACCGCCAACCAGGCCCTCGCCCGTGAAATCGGCGCCTACCTGGGCGTTCCCGACGGCCCGCGGGTGATCAAGCGCTTCGCCGATGGCGAGCTCTACATCCAGATCCAGGAATCGATTCGCGGCTGCGACGTGTTCCTGATCCAGCCCACCTGCGCTCCGGTGAACGATCACCTGATGGAGCTGCTGATCATGGTGGATGCCTGCAAACGGGCGTCCGCCCGTCAGATCACCGCCGTGATCCCCTACTACGGCTACGCCCGCGCCGACCGCAAGACGGCGGGTCGCGAGTCGATCACCGCAAAGCTGGTGGCCAACCTGTTGGCCAAGAGCGGGGTGGACCGGGTGCTGGCCATGGACCTGCACTCGGCCCAGATCCAGGGCTACTTCGACATCCCCTGCGACCACATCTACGGATCGCCGGTGCTGGTGGATTACCTGCGCGCCCGCGACCTCGGCGAGGTGGTGGTGGTGTCTCCCGATGTGGGCGGCGTGGCGAGGGCCCGGGCCTTCGCCAAGCAGATGAACGATGCGCCCCTGGCGATCATCGACAAGCGCCGCTCGGGCCACAACGTGGCCGAAAGCCTCACGGTGATCGGCGATGTGGCCGGCAAGACGGCGATCCTGATCGACGACATGATCGATACCGGCGGCACCATCTGCGCCGGCGCGAGGCTGCTGCGCGATCGGGGCGCCATCCGGGTGCTGGCTGGCGCCACCCATGCCGTGTTTTCACCCCCGGCGATCGAGCGGATGTCGGAGCCGGGCCTGTTTGAAGAGGTGCTCGTGACCAACAGCATCCCCCAGAACCACGATGGCCGCTTCCCCCAGCTGCAGGTGCTGTCGGTGGCCAACATGCTGGGCGAAGCCATCTGGCGCATCCACGATGAGAGCTCGGTGAGCTCGATGTTCCGCTGAAACCCATTCCGCTGAAACCCGGCCCGCTGAAACCACAACCCCGGTTGCGCCGCTTCGCCCGGCTCAAGGCCCTGCTGCCTGCAGCGGTGAGCGTGCTGCTCACCATTCCCTGGGCCGCAGCCCAGCCGCTGCAGGCCCAACCGCTGCAGACCCCTCAGCGCCGGATCGGCGTGTGGCTCACCAACAGCCCCAGCCCCCTCTATTACGACCCTGCCCGCATCGACCGAGCGGTGAGCGAGCTGGCCAACGCCGGCTTCAACACCCTCTACCCGAATGTGTGGAGCCGGGGGGCGACCTTCCACCGCTCCCGCCATGCGCCGCTGGAGCCGGCCCTGGAGAAGGCCAACCCCAACCTCGATCCGATCTGCCGCTTCACCCGGGCCGCCCACCGTCGCGGGCTGCAGGTGATCCCCTGGTTTGAGTACGGCCTGATGGAGCCGGCCGATGCCGCGGTGGTGCGCCAGAACCCCGAGTGGGTGCTGCAACGCCGCGATGGCAGCAGCGAAATGGCCATGCACGGCAAGCCGATGGTGTGGCTCAACCCCGCCCACCCCGGCGTGCGCGAGCGCTTCCTCGGCCTGATCACCGAGATCGTGCAGCGCTGCAGCGTCGACGGCATCCAGCTCGACGACCACTTCGCCTGGCCCGTGGAGCTTGGCTACGACCCCTTCAGCCGCGCTCTGTTTCGCAAAGACACCGGCCGCGAGCCCCCCGACAACCACACCGACCGGGCCTGGATGCGCTGGCGGCGCCAGCAGCTCACCGGGCTGCTGCGGGAGCTGCGGGGGCGACTGAAAACCCTGGATGCCCCGGCGGGCTCCGTGCCCAAGCGCACGATCATCAGCCTGTCGCCCGGCCCCTTCCGCTTCGCCTACAACCACTGGCTCCAGGACTGGGAACTCTGGGCCCTCGGCGAGCTGATCGACGACCTGGTGGTGCAGAACTACGCCTACTCGGTGAAGGGCTTCGAGAAGGACCTCAACCAGCCCGCCCTGGTGAAGGCGCGCAGCTGGGGCATGCCCGTGGAGATCGGCATCCTGGCCGGCTTCGGCGGCCGCACCCCCGACATGACCACCCTGGCCCAGAAGACCCAGCTGGCCACCAGCCGCGGCCACGGCGTGATCTATTTCTATTGGGAAGGCCTGTGGGGGCTGCACGCCGGAGCGGAAGGGGCGACCTACCGCCAGGCCTCCTTCCGCAAGCTGCACCAGAGCCTCAACGGCCGGCCTTAGCCCCCAGGCACTGCTGCACCACTTCGCCGGTGTTGGGCGAGAGGGGGGCGGCGGCGAGCTTCTCGAGGGCGGCATGCATGGCGGCCGCGCGAGCCGGGCCGTAGCTCTGCCAGCGGCTGAACACCTTGGCCAGGCGCGAAGCCGTGATCGGGTTGCGCTGGTCGAGCTCGGCGATGCGCGCCGCCATGAAGCGGTAGCCGGCGCCATCAGCGGCATGGAACACCGGTGCGTTGCCGGCCAAGCCGCCCAGCACGGCCCGCACCGAATTGGGCGCGGCCGGATCGAAGCGCGGGTGCTCCAGCAGCCGCGCCACCCGCTCCAGGCCATCGGCAAAGGGGGCCGAAGCCTCCAGGGCAAACCAGGCATCGAGGATCACGGGCTTGTCCTGCCAGCGCTGGTAGAAGGCTTCCACCGCCTGCTGCCGCTCTGGGATGGGGTGGCACTGCAAGGCCCGCAGACCGGCGCGGGCCAGGGTCATCGAGGGGCCCCGCACCGCCGCCGCCGCTGCCGCGCAGACGGCCGAGTCGCCAGCCGCCACCCGCCAGCTCCACACCGTGCCGGTGAGCAGCCGGTCGCCGTTGCCCTCGGGCCAGGCCAGGCCCCATTGGGGGGTGCAGCGCTGCAGGGCCATCGCCAAGGGCTCAGCCAGGGCGGCACCAAAGCGCTGCTGCAGGGCCATCAGGGCCGCAAACAGGGCCGGCGGATCGGGCTCGCCACCTGCTGCAGCAGCGGCATCCTCGAGCTCGGGCAGACCTGGCAGCGCCATCAGCACGCTGCGGCTGGCCTCCGACAACGACGGGTCGGCCAGGATCCGGCCGAAAGCGTCGATCAGTTCCTCCTCCAGCAGGGCGTCGGCCGCGCCGGCGGCGCGGGCCAGCACCGCCTGACGCAGCAGCACCTGGCCCGCATCCCAGCGGGCGAAGGGGTCGGTATCGGCGGCGAGCAGATGCACCAGCTCGGCGGTGGGGCGCCCCATCTCCAGGATCACCGGCGCCGAAAACCGGCGCAGCAGCGACAGGGCCGGCGGATGGTGCTGCCGCGGCAACCCCACCAACCGCAGGGTCTGCTGGGGCCGATCGATCACCACCAGGCGGGTGCCATCGCCGGCGTGCACGGCGGGCTTCGCCTCCCCCTCCAGTTGCACAGGCAGGGGCTCCCCGGCCTGGTCGAGCAGGCCGAGGGCCAGGGGAATCACCAAGGGCTGCTTATCGCTTTGGCCGGGGGTGGGCGGGGTGTGCTGCTCCACCTGCAGCTCCAGCACGCCGGCCTCCCCATCCCAGTGGCGCTGGATGTGCAAGCGGGGGGTGCCGGCCTGGTGATACCAGCGGCGGAACTGGGCGAAGTCGAAGGAGGCAGCTCCGCCAGCGGCGTCCTGCATCGCCTGCACGAAGTCTTCGCAGGTGGCGGCGGTGCCGTCATGACGGCTCACATACAGCGCCATTCCCCGCATGAACGTCTCTTCCCCCAGCAGGGTGTGCAACATACGAATAAGTTCCGATCCCTTTTCGTAGATCGTGGTGGTGTAAAAGTTGTCGATCGCCTGGTAGGCGTCGGGCTGCACCGGATGGGCCGTTGGGCCCGCATCTTCGCGGAACTGGGTGTTGCGCAGCATCGCCACGTTCTCGATGCGGTTGAGGGCCGCGCCGTGCAGATCCTCCGTGAAGCTCTGGTCACGGAACACCGTCAGCCCTTCCTTGAGCGACAGCTGGAACCAGTCGCGGCAGGTAATGCGGTTGCCGGTCCAGTTGTGGAAATACTCGTGGGCGATCACGCTCTCGATACGCTCGAGCTCGCCATCGGTGGCGGTTTCGGCGTCGGCGAGCACGAGCTTGGAGTTGAAGATGTTGAGGCTTTTGTTCTCCATTGCGCCCATGTTGAAATGGCGCACCGCCACGATGTTGAACTCATCGAGGTCGTATTCGAGACCATAACGCTGCTCATCCCAGGCCATCGAGCGCTGCAGCGAGGCCATGGCGTGGGCGGTGTAGGGCGCATCGCCGGGCTCCACATGGATGCGCAGGGCCACCGCACGGCCGCTGGCGGTGGTGAAGCTGCCGCGCACCTCCTCCAGCTGGCCTGCCACCAGGGCGAACAGGTACGAGGGCTTGGGGAAGGGATCGTCCCAGATCGCATAGTGGCGCGCCGCCCCCGTGGCCGGATCGGGGGGCAGCGCTCCTGTGTCGATGCAATTGCCGTTGGAGAGCAGCACCGGGCAGCTGGCGCGATCCGCCTCGATCCGCACCCGGAAGCGGCTGAGCAGATCGGGGCGGTCGGGATGGAAAGTGATGCGGCGGAAGCCCTCGGCTTCGCACTGGGTGGTGAACAGGCCGCCGCTCACGTAGAGGCCTTCCAGGGTGCTGTTGGTTTCCGGATGGATGCGCACCCGGCTCTCCAGCACAAATGGGCCCTGGGGCGGTTGGACGATCCGCAGCTGTTCGGCCGTGAGCTCGTACGCCTCCGCGGCCAGGGGCACGCCATCGAGGCGCAACTCCAGCAACTCCAGATCCACACCCTGCAGCACCAGGGGCTCGGGAGACGGGGCCTCTGGGGAGGGGGCACCGGGGTTGGGCACAAAGGCCAGCCGGGCCACCACCTCGGTGTGGTCAGCGTGCAGCTGCACCGTCAGGTCGGTGCGCTCCAGCAGGAATGGCGCCGGGCGGTAATCGGCGAGGCGCACCAGGGCCATGGGGAGTTACTTGTTGGGGGAGGGCTTGCCAGGGGCGGGCTTCGAAGGGGAGGGGTTGGCGGCGGGGGCGGGCTTAAGGGCCTCCTGCACCTTCGCCATCACATCGGCCGGCACCTCCTTTGGGCAGATCTCAGCAGCCCCGAGCACGGCGGAATTGATCGAGCCCTTGCGCAGGTCGTCGAGGCTGAGCGGCTTGGCTCCCACCTGGGTGATCACGCCGTCGTGCTGACCCTGAATCACCTGGGCGATGGTTTCGCCGGCGATGCCCACCGCCTTGTCAAAGGGCACGCCGGCCCCACGGGCAATGCAGACATTCACCGCCGCAATGCGGGTGTAGAGGTTCATGTCCGCCTCCGTGGCGGGGGCCGCCTGGGCCGCCGCCGGCGCCAGCAGCAGGGGCAGCACCAACAGCGGAGCCACCAGCCAGGAGGCAGCCAAGGGAGCGGAACGGCGGGGCATCACAGCAGGAAACGGGTGTCTTGAGATGCAGCCATGCTGCTGCATCAGGCCAGGGAGTCGTGCGGGAGCGCAGCCCCGGCCTCCTCCACCCGGATTTCGTGGTGGGTTTCGGCCAGCTCCAGCGCGCCGTCCTTCCAGGAGTAGATCGAGCGGGCGCGGTAGCGGTCCTGGTCGACCAGGCGAACGTGTTCAAGGATGTCCCACTCCTGGTAGTGCGACTCAAAAATCAGCTCGTGCTCGTCCACCTGACGGATCTGGGTTTTGGTGGGCGTGCCACAGATGTAACCGCGGCTGCGCCACAGCTGATGCCCGCACAGGTAGGCCTCCATCGTTCCCGTCGGCACGAAACGGGGTTTCTTGTCGAAAAACTCGAACTCCTGCTCCGGCCACCAGGTGAAGCGATAGGCCGCATCGCCCTCCACCGGCTCGCTGAAGGTTTCCACCCGCAGCATCATGTCGACGCGCAGCGACTCGCCGTCGTCAAAGAAATACAACCGTCTCGAGCGCCACAAACCGAGGTTGCGGGCAAACCAACGACGCAGGTTGCTGTCGAGCTGAATCCGCGGCCGCGCTGGGGTGGGGAGATCCGAAAGCATGCTCATGACATCCCGGCCCTTGGGCGCACGGCATTGGTTGCCCATGTCATAGCGAGGTTGGGCGGGTCTGGCCAAATCCCCATAGGGTGAACCACGTGAAGGCCGAGCAACCCACCACCGAAGCCGTGGCTAACGCTGCCGTCGCAGGCAGCGCCGCAGCAGGCAGTGCCGCAGCAGACAGCGCGTCGGAGCGTCAGGCCTTGAAGTTGCTGCTGGTTGCTGCCCAGCACCACCTGGCCAGCCCGGATCTGCGCAACCTGATTCAGTTCCTCAAAAGCGAGGAGTGCCGCTTCACGGTGAGCTTGGAGCTGGCCGACCCAGCCCGCCAACCGGAACTGCTGGAGCTGCATCGGCTGGTGGCCACGCCGGCCCTGGTGAAGCTCGGCCCTCTGCCAAAACAGGTGATCGCCGGCAATGCGATCACCCAGAAGCTGCGCAGCTGGCTGCCGCGCTGGCAGCAGATGGAGGTGGTCACCAGCCTGGGCATGAGCCTGCGGCCCGCCGAGATCGATGGCAGCCGTACCCGACGGGAGCTGCAGCTGGAAGACCAGCTCCTGGTGCTACGCCAGGAGAACGAAACCCTGATCGAGCGGCTGGGGGTGCAGGAACGGCTGCTGCGGATGGTGGCCCACGAACTGCGCACCCCGCTGACCGCCGCCAAGCTCGCCCTGCAAAGCCACACCCTTGGCCAAATCGATGAGCCACGCTTCCGCGACGTGCTCACCCGCCGCCTCGACGACATCCAGGAACTCTCCAAGGATCTGCTGGAGGTGGGCACGACCCGCTGGGAGGCCTTGTTCAACCCCCAGCGTCTGTCGCTCGGCAAGGTGGCCGCAGAGGCGATCCTCGAGCTCGAAAAGCTGTGGGTGGGCCGCGACCTGGAGCTGATCACCGATATCCCCGCCGACCTGCCCGATGTGTTCGCCGACCAACGGCGCATGCGCCAGGTGCTGCTCAACCTGCTGGAGAACGCCCTGAAGTTCACCCCCAATCGGGGCCGGGTGCACCTGACCCTGCTGCACCGCACCGACCAATGGGTGCAGGTGAGCGTCTGCGACAGCGGACCGGGGATCCCCAAGACCGAGCAGCAGCGGATCTTCCTGGATCGGGTGCGTCTACCGCAAACCTCAGGCACCACCTCCGGCTACGGCGTGGGGCTGTCGGTGTGCCGCCGCATCGCGGAGGTGCACGGCGGCCGCATCTGGGTGGTGTCCGAGCCCGGTGAGGGGGCCTGTTTCCACGTCAGCGTCCCGGTCTGGAGCGGTCAGGCCCAACCCGCCTTGACGAAGGGTGCCCCTGACCCGTAGCTTCCAACACAGCAACGCCGAACAGCGTTGTGGCCTCGCCCCCATCGTCTAGAGGCCTAGGACACCTCCCTTTCACGGAGGCGACAGGGGTTCGAATCCCCTTGGGGGTATTAACAACCAAACAACGGCCCAAAGAGTTGCTTTTCGCAACGCTCAAGCCGGATCTCTTGACGAGCGATCGTGCTTCTCAAAGAGACATTTTTTTGCCGGTGTCGCGCTTGCCGACATCCACCCCAATCAAGCTGTTGAACAGGTTGTTCAACAAACAGAAATCCGCACAACCAACAGCACCTCCTGCCCAGCAGGGATGCTTCAGGACAAGGCGGCGCGGCGTTCGGCTTCGCTCTGCACACCACGCAGGTTGTTGGCCAGGTCTTCCCGCAGGCGCTGCTCGATCAGACCGATCGGCATGCCGGGACGGCCCTGCACCGTGAGCTCGTAGAAGAGATGGGTCACCCCGCCGGAGCGGCCGATCTGCCAAATGCCCTCGAACCGACGGAAGTCGCCGCGGCACATGCAAAACCGCAACTCGCCAGCCTCGGGATCTTCTTCGAGCTCGAGCTCCACCCGGGCACTGAAACGCAGCCCGCAGAACTGCTGGGTCCCCACCTGTTCGAGGCCAACCTTGTTGCCCCGACGCCAGAGCTCGCGGGAGGAGGCCAGGTTGGGGATGTAGAGGTTGAGATTGGCGTAGTCGGTGAGCACGGCCCAAAGCCACTCTGGGTCGAGGGGCAGCCGCAGCTGCACCGCCAACCGCCGGGCTCCCTGGGGCAGCCGCTCCATCACCTGCTGGATGGTGTCGAGGCTGCAGGCGTCGCTCACGACGGCCGAAGACGGGTCGCTGGGGGGCGGGTCGGAAGGGCGGGCCTGGGCGAGGAGCTGGGCCAAAGGAGCACTGTCGAAGTGTGCTGGCGCACAAACCTAGCGGCGTCTCCTGGAAAACCGCAGCGGAAAGGTTCCGTATGATCAGCGCGCTTTTGAGGGGGCTGAGTCTGCATGCGTGTTTCCACCGGTCGCGCCATCCAGTCGGACAGCCGCATGTTCACCGTCGTGGTGGAGGGCTTCGGCATCGGTCGCCAGCGCCAGGCTGAACGTCGCTTCACCGTGCCGTACAACCAGCTCCAGGGCTTGATGCAGTCCATCGCCCAGCAGGGCGGTCGGATCCGTGCCGTGCTGGGTGCCGACGGCGCCGGTGGCGACACGCCTGCCGCTGCACCAGCCCCGGCCGCACCCGCCCCCAAAGCCAAAGCCAAAGCCGCTCCTACGAAACCCGCTGCCGTGTCCCACGCCGACGTCCCCGTCAACCTCTACAAGCCGAAGGACCCGTTCATCGGCACCGTCACTGAGAACTACAGCCTGCTGGCGGATGGGGCGATTGGTCGGGTCAACCACATCACCTTCGATCTCAAGGGCGGCGATCCCCAGCTGCACTACGTCGAGGGCCAGAGCATCGGCATCATTCCCGACGGCACCGATGCCAACGGCAAGCCCAACAAACTGCGCCTCTACTCGATCGCCAGCACCCGCCACGGCGACAACTTGGCCGGTGACACCGTCTCCCTGTGCGTGCGCCAGCTCCAGTACGAGAAGGACGGCGAAACGATCAACGGCGTCTGCTCCACCTTCCTCTGCGACATCGAACCCGGCGCCAAGGTGAAGATCACCGGTCCGGTGGGCAAAGAGATGCTCCTGCCTGCCGACGAAGACGCCAACGTGATCATGCTGGCCACGGGCACCGGCATCGCCCCGATGCGCACTTACCTGCGGCGCATGTTCGAGCCGTCCGAACGCGAAAAGAACGGCTGGACCTTCAAGGGCAAGGCCTGGCTGTTCATGGGCTCACCCACCACGGCCAACCTGCTCTACGACGACGACTTCAACCGTTATCAAGCGGAGTTCCCCGACAACTTCCGCTACACCAAAGCCATCAGCCGCGAGCAACAGAACGCCAGCGGTGGCCGGATGTACATCCAAGACCGCGTCAGCGAGAACGCCGAAGAGATCTTCTCCTGGATCGAAAACCCCAAGACCCACGTCTACATGTGCGGTCTGCGGGGCATGGAACCCGGCATCGATGAAGCCATGGCCACCGCCGCGGCCGCCAAGGGTCTGAACTGGGCCGAGCTGCGTCCCCAGCTCAAGAAAGCCGAGCGCTGGCACGTCGAAACCTATTGACATCGGGCTGGACATCCGGCAAAGGACATCACCACCAGCCTTCAGCCCGCCTCTCCGGCGGGCTTTTTTTTGGCCAATCCCACACAGAAACCATCACAAAGTGGGCTAGGCGGTGGGCAGCGCCGCCAGGCCGGTTAAACCATGGGCACCGCGAAGGCATCCATGGGCAGCGTGCTCACCAATCCACTGCGGGTCGGCCTCCGCCAGGAGCGGGTAATTCCGCCCCAATGCCTGGTGATCTTCGGGGCCAGTGGCGACCTCACCCACCGCAAGCTTGTGCCGGCGCTGTTTGAGCTGTTCCGCCAGCGGCGCCTGCCCAGTGAATTCGCTGTGCTGGGCTGCGCCCGCCGGCCCTGGAGCGACGAGGAATTTCGCCAGAAGATGGCCGAAGCGATGGCCAGCGAGGTGGCCGAGCACCGCATGGCCTGGGAGCAGTTTGCGGCGGGCCTCTTCTACGAGCCGGTGGATCTGCAGGATCCGCCCACGGTCGTGCGGCTCGGCCAGCGGCTGGACATGCTCGACCGGCAGCGGGCCACCCGCGGCAACCGCACCTTCTACCTGTCGGTGTCGCCGAATTTCTACGGCAGTGGCTGCCGGGCCCTGGCGGCCGCCGGCCTGCTCAGCGATCCGGCCCGCAGCCGGGTGGTGATCGAGAAGCCCTTCGGCCGCGACTACGGCAGCGCCCAGGAGCTCAACCGGGTGGTGCAGGCCAGCGCCCAGGAAAACCAGATCTTCCGGATCGACCACTACCTGGGCAAGGAGACGGTCCAGAACATCCTGGTGCTGCGCTTTGCCAACACCATTTTCGAGCCGATCTGGAACCGCAACTACATCTCCAGCGTGCAGATCACGGCCGCCGAAACGGTGGGAGTTGAGGAGCGGGCCGGCTACTACGAGAGCTCGGGAGCCCTAAGGGACATGGTGCAGAACCACCTCACCCAGATGCTCGCCCTCACCACGATGGAGGCGCCGGGACGCTTCGATCCGGAGTCGATGCGCAACGAGAAGGCCAAGGTGCTGCAGGCCGCCCGGCTGGCCAACGAGGACGAGCCCTGGAAGTGCTGCGTGCGGGGCCAGTACGGAGCGGGGGGATCGAGCACCCGGCCGATCGCCGGCTACCGCCAGGAGCCGGGGGTGAACCCCGAGAGCACCACGGAGACCTACGTGGCGATGAAGCTGTTCATCAACAACTGGCGCTGGCAGGGGGTGCCCTTCTACCTGCGCACCGGCAAACGGCTGCCCAAACGGCTCTCTGA
Source organism: Cyanobium sp. Aljojuca 7D2 (assembly GCF_024346415.1). Taxonomy (NCBI): domain Bacteria; kingdom Bacillati; phylum Cyanobacteriota; class Cyanophyceae; order Synechococcales; family Prochlorococcaceae; genus Cyanobium; species Cyanobium sp. Aljojuca 7D2. Next base: position 204,890 of record NZ_JAGQCX010000003.1, on the reverse strand, counting down.
AGTGGTGCTCACCTTCCGGGAGGCGCCGGTGCACCTGTTCGATGCCGCCGGTGGCGCCCCCACCCCCAACCAGCTGATCCTGCGGATCCAGCCGGACGAGGGCGCCGAGTTCAAGTTTGAGGTGAAGGCCCCGGGCTCCGGCATGCGCAGCCGGCCGGTGGACATGGCCTTCTCCTACGACGAGAGCTTCGGCGAACCCAGCGATGAGGGCTACGTGCGCCTGCTGGCCGACGCCATGCTGGGCGACCCCACCCTCTACACCCGCAGCGACGAAGTGGAAGCCGCCTGGCGGTTGTACACCCCGCTACTGGAGCTGATCGAAGACGCCCCGAACCAGCTGCCGGTGCACCCCTACGAGGCCCGCACCTGGGGCCCCGGCGCCGCCGACAGTCTGCTGGCCGAGGACGGCCTGGCCTGGCGTCGCCCCTAAGTTTTTCACCCCCTGCCCCCATGTCGACCCAGCTCACCCTCCAGGCCCCACTTGCCCTGCCCCCCGCCGAGGTGCCCAGCTACCTGGAGCGCCTGTGGAGCCAGGAACTGGGCAGTTCCCACGGAGCCGCCACCTTCACCCTGGTGGTGTGGGAGGGCTCCTGGCTGGAGCAGCAGCTGGTGCGCTGCGGCCGGCTCAAAGGCCCGATCACCGGCCTGCTCAACGAGACGGTGCTGGAGGCTGCCCGGGCCGCCGCGATCAGCTGTGGGCTGCCGCTGAGCACCGCGCCGATGGATCCCCAGCTGGCCTGGGCGATCGGCAAGCTGGGCGGCGACCACCACGCCGAAGACCTGCGGGGGCAGTTTGTGGAGGGGGCGATCAGCGCCCACATGCCGCGGCGGCTGATCACCCTGGCCCCCACCCTCGATGGCGGCCATCCCCTGGAAACCCTGGTGGCTGCCTATTGCCCCCTGCCGGAGGAAGGCAGCGGCGGCGACGCCTGCGGCGATGTGGTGGTGCTGCGTGGCGGCACCGGCGCCCTGAGCCAGAGCCTGGAGTTGGTGCAGCCGCTGATCAGCCCCGACCTGCCCTGCTGGGTGTGGTGGAACAGCAGCCTCGATGAGGCCCCGGAGGTGATGGCAACCCTGGCCAGCGGCCATCGGCGCCTGGTGGTGGATTCGTCGTTGGGGGATCCACGCCGCTGCCTCGACCTGCTGGTGGATCGCATCGATGCCGGCCAACCCATCAACGACCTCAACTGGCTGCGGCTGCGCAGCTGGCGGGAGTCGCTGGCGATGGTGTTTGACCCCCCGTCGCGGCGGGATGCCCTCAACCACGTGGTGCAGCTCGACCTCGACGTGGAGGGCAGCAACCCGGTGAAGGGCCTGCTGCTGGCGGCTTGGCTGGCCGACCGGCTGGGCTGGCACCTGATCTCCACCTACCCCGTGGACGGCAACGGCATGGGCCAGGGCATCGGCGCCGAATTCGAGCGCACCGACGGCGAAACCGTGCGCTTCCGCCAGATGCCGGTGCCGGTGGGCGTGCCCAAGACCCACCCCGGGGCGATGGTGGGCTTGCGGCTGATCTGCCAGAGCAGCCAGGGCTCGCCCCTGTGCGTGATCCTCTGCTCCGAGTCGGGCGGCTGCATGCGGCTCGAATCGGGCGGCATGGCGAGCATGGAACTGGCCGAGGAGGTGGTGCCGCTGCCGATGGAAAGCGAGGAGATGGAGATGGCCCGCCTGCTCTCCGGCGGCCACGACTCCACCAACCCGCTGCTGGCCGCCGCCGCGCCGATCGCCGCCAAACTGCTGCCCTGAGACTGCTCCCCAAGCCTGCTCCCTGAGCACCCCTGAATGGCCTGTCTGATCGCCGCGCCCAGCAGTGGCAGCGGCAAGACCCTGCTGTCGCTGTGCCTGGCTGCCTGGGCCCGGCGATCGGGCCGGCGCCTGCAGCCCTTCAAGGTTGGGCCCGACTACCTCGACCCCCAGTTGCTCAGCCGGGTGAGCGGCCACACCTGCCGCAACCTCGATCCGCTGCTGTGCGGCCGGGAGTGGGTGGAGCGCTGCTTCCACTGGCACGGCAGCCGGGCCGACCTGGCCCTGGTGGAGGGGGTGATGGGCCTGTTCGATGGCCGCGGCCCCAGCAGTGAGGGCAGTTCGGCGGCGGTGGCGGCCCAGCTGGAGCTGCCGGTGGTGCTGGTGGTGGAAGCCTCAAGGCAGGCGGGCTCCCTGGCGGCGCTGGTGCGGGGCTTCCGCGACCATGGCCCACCGCCGGTGAACCTGGCCGGCGTGGTGCTCAACCGGGTGGGCAGCGAACGCCACCACGCCCTGCTGAGCGAAGCGCTGGAGAGCATCGCCGTGCCGCTGCTGGGGGTGCTGCCCCACCACCCGAGCCTGGAGCTGCCGTCGCGCCACCTGGGGCTGCTGCCGCCAGGGGAGCTTCACGATCTGGAGCAGCGCCAGGAGCAATGGGCGGAGCTGGCCGCCCGCCACCTCGATCTCGCGCGCCTGGAGCCCCTGCTGGCGCCCCCCGCCCCCCAGGCCGGCGCCGAGGATCCGATCCACTGGTGCCTGGGCCAGCACCGCCCCAGCCCACCCGAGCAGGCGCCGCTGCCGGTGGCGATCGCCAGCGACGCGGCCTTCCACTTCCGCTACCCCGAAGCCGGCGAGCTGCTGGCGGCGGTGGGGCTGGAGCCGGTGGCCTGGAGCCCCCTGGCCGATGAAGCCCTGCCGGTGGGCTGCCGGGCGGTGCTGCTGCCCGGGGGCTATCCGGAGTTGCATGCCGCCCAGCTGGCGGCCAGCCGCCGCAGCCTGGGCGAGCTGACCCGGGCGGCGGCGGCGGGATTGCCGCTGGTGGCCGAATGCGGCGGCCTGCTGCTGCTGGGCGAGCAGCTGGCCGATGGCGACGGGACGCTGCAGCCGATGGCAGGGGTGCTGCCCTTCCGCGCCCAGAAAGGCGCGCTGAGCCTGGGCTACCGCGAGGCCACGGCCACGACGCGCGGGCTGCTGGTGCGGCCGGGCGAACGCTTCTGCGGCCATGAATTCCACCGCTGGCAGCTCGAATCTGTGGCCGGTGGCGGCGGGCTGTGGCAGCTTGATGGCTGGGGGACTCCAACCCGCAGCGAAGGATGGACAGCGCCGAACGTGCACGCCAGCTGGCTGCATCTCCACTGGGCTGGATGCCCGGTGATTCCCTCTCGCCTGGCCGCCGCAGCCGGGCGCGCCGCGCCGCTGCCGACGAGCGCCGCTTCATCCAACCCCACGAGCCCCAGCCCCAGATTCAGCAGGAGCGCTGGCGTCTGATCGTGCGCGGCCAGGTGCAGGGGGTGGGCTACCGCGCCGCCTGCTGCACCAGGGCCACGGATCTGGGTTTGAGCGGCTGGGTGCGCAACCGCCCCGATGGCTCGGTGGAGATCGAGGCGGAGGGCCCGCCCCAGGAGCTCACCGAACTGCGCATCTGGTGCGAGAAGGGTCCGGCGCTGGCAGCGGTCAACAGCGTGGCCAGCACCCAGGTGGCAGCCACCGGCGCCGACTGGTTTGAGGTGCGGCGCTGAAGCGTGGGGGCGAGGGGTGCCAAACGCGTGAATGACTGTGTTGAACAACCTGTTGCACAACCTGAGATCACCGGCATGAGCACCCCTCCCCAGCTCGAGCTGTGGCTGCTGCGCCACGGGGCCACCGAATGGGCCCTCAGTGGGCGCCACACCGGCCGCACCGACCTGCCCCTGCTGCCGGAAGGGGAGACGGAAGCCCGGGCCCTGGCACCGGTGCTGGCCCGGCAGCGCTTTGCCGCCGTGCTGGTGAGCCCGCTGCAGCGGGCGCGGCGCACCGCCGAGCTGGCCGGCCTGGGGGCGCAAGCGCAGGTCTGCCCCGACCTGCAGGAGTGGGACTACGGCCGCTACGAGGGCATCACCACCGCCACGATCCGCGAGCAGGTGCCCGGCTGGACCGTGTGGAGCCACGGCTGCCCCGACGGCGAAAGCTGCCCCCAGGTGGAGGAGCGCTGCCAACGGGTGATCGCCTTAGCTGAATCCCTGACTGAATCCCTGACTGAATCACTGACTGAATCCCTCGCCGCCCCCCAGGCCCCGGCGGTGGCCCTGGTGGCTCATGGCCATATTCTGCGCAGCCTGGCGGGCACCTGGCTGGGGCTCGGGGCAGCCGGCGGGGCGCTGCTGAATCTGAACACCGCCACCCTCTCGGTGCTCGGCCATGAACGGGAGCGGCGCACGGTGGTGCGCTGGAATGCCCCGGTCGAGCCCGCCGCGTCATGACTGATCGAAATGACTGATCCACATGGCTGATCCCCAGACCGCTGCCAACGGCCTGAGCGCCCTGCTGGGAGAACTCGCGGCCTTTGGGCTGGCGATCGGCTTCTCGCCACTGCACATCGGCCTGCTGCTGCTGCTGCTGCTCGGCCCCAAACCCCTGCAGCGCGGCGGCTGGTTTGTTACGGGCTGGCTGGTCACGGCGGCCCTGGCGGTGACGCTGCTACTCACCGTGGGCCACGGTCTGCTGCTGACGATGGACAAGGGCACCAGCCACCGCACCGGCCTCGACCTGCTGGCGGCCGGCGCCCTGCTGGGGCTCGGCCTCAAGGAGCTGCTGACCAAGGAGGAGGAGGGTTCGGCGCCGCCCGGCTGGACCCGCAAGTTGGATCAGTTCTGCGCCATGCCCCTGCCGCTGCTGCTGGCAATCAGCGCGGCCCTTGAGGTGGCCAGCCCGGATGATCTGTTTCTGTTTGCCAAAACCGCCGGCAGCCTGCTGGCGGCAAACCTGGGCCGGGGCACGGAGGTGCTGGCCACCGGCGTGTTCAGCCTGGTGAGCGCCAGCCTGCTGCTGGCGCCGCTGCTGGCCCTGCTGCTGGCCGGCCCGGAGCGGATCCTGCCGCTGCTGGAGCGGGGCAAGCAGTGGCTGTTTGCCAAGGGCGACCTGCTGGTGGGCCTGGTGAGCGTGGCCCTGGCCGTGTACCTGGGCTGGCAGGGCATCGAGGGCCTGATGCTGGCGTAGCCCGAAGCTGGCCTGATCAGGGATCGGCCTGGAGCCACTGGCTCCAGAGCTGCTGGTCGGCAAGGACGCCGGGGCCTGCGGCCTGAGGCCCTGCCTGGAGCGTCACGGCCTGGCTGGCGCGGCTCACCGCCACATACACCAGCTGGCGGCGCAGCACCGGGTCGCTGGGCCAGAACACATCGGCATCGACGAACACCTCAGCAAAAGTGCTGCCCTGGCTGCGGTGCACGGTGAGAACGGCGGCCGGACCGAGGGAGGCGAAGGCGTCCCGCACCAGGAAAAAGCGGCGCCACAGGCCCTTGCCCTCCTGCTTGCCGGCGTCCCTGGCGCGTTGACGCAGGCGGGCCAACACCGCCTCGAGGGCGCTCCGGGCCGCCGAGCCCAGGGGCGGCAGCAGCCTCAGGCTCAGCTGGCTCTCGCCGGACTCCACCCGGGCCGTGAGGGTGTCGATCACCGGCGGACACAAATCACCGCCCAGATCCGCCGTGGCGACGCCGAAATCGGCCAGGTCGCAGCGCTCGGGGATGACATCGCGCACCACCAGCTCCCGGTTGGAGCCCAGCAGCATGTCGGGCTCCTCGGCGGCGTCCTCGCCCTCGCGGCAGGCGGGGGCCATCACGGCGGCACGGGTGATCAGCACCTCGCCGGGCAGCACCGGCAGCTGGTCGGCCATCTCGCCGTGCAGGGCGCGGCGGGCGATCGGCACCAGCTGCTCGAGGGAGCGGTTGGTGTAGCAGAGGATGCGGGCCAGGTCGGGGTTGTCGGTGTCGGCGCTGCGGCGCAGGGCGGCCTGGGCGGCCTCGAGCCACTCACGCCGCTCCAGCAGGGCCACCTGACCGGCGGCGGTGCGGATCGGCGGCAGCGGCGGCGGCCGGCGGCAGGGCAGATCCCCCTGGCGCAGACCCGAGGCCAGGCGCAGCACCGGCCCCTGGTGGCGCACCACCTGGTGCAGTTCGGCCCGGCAGGCCCGGCCCAGGCTGAACACCGGGCTCTCGGGCTCTCCCACGGGCGGCAGCTGGGCCGGATCGCCCACAAACACCAGCCGGGTGCGGAAGGGGTGGGCGCAGCGCAGGCTGATCTCCAGCAGGGTGGAATCCACCATCGAGGCCTCATCGATCAGCACCAGACCCAGGTGCTCGAGGGCCATGGCGGTCTGCTCGGTCTCCTCACAGCGCTCGATGTCGCGCTGGCGCTTGAGCTTGAGGCGCAGCAGCCGGTGGATGGTGGAGGGAAACCAGGTGGGCGCGAGGCTCGCCAGGGCCAGGTGGGAGCGCAACACGCCCACGGCCTTGTGGGTGGGGGCGACGACGGTCCAGCAGAGGCCGGTGGCCTCCACCTGGGCCAGAAAGCGCATCGACAGGAAGGTTTTGCCGGTGCCGGCGTAGCCGCTCAACACAAACGGCGTGCCGTCAACCGGGGCGGCCAGCCAGTCGGCAAAGGCAGCGGCCGCGGCCTGCTGATCGGCGGTGAGTGCCGCGGAGGGGCCGGAAGCTGCGGCGTCAGCCAACCGCGTCAACCAACCGCAGTGAACCAGCCCAGCCCCTGGGCCAGATGCAGCGGAGAACCCAGCAGCACCAGCCCGGGCAGGGCCACCAGCGGCCCCATGAGCGCACCGATCAGCACCTCCAGGCGGGTGTGGCCGAGGTTTTCCTTGAGGGGCTTGGGGGCTGAATCGCCTGGGGCCATCACGGTGTCACCCATTGCGGTGTCGCCCATCGCATTCACCCGGGCGGCGGTGAGGCCGGCGGCTCGGCGCACGCCGGAGGCGTCGTAGAGCACCACGAAACAGAGCACGGCCGCCAGGGCAAACAGCGGTCCGTCAAACCCCTGCACCCAGCCAAGGGCGGCGGTGGTGCCGGTGAGCAGGGCCGAGTGGCTCGACGGCATGCCGCCGGTTTCCACCAGCACCTTTGGGTTCCAGCGGCGGTGCACCACCAGCTCGATCACCAGCTTGGAGAGCTGGGCCACGCCGCAGGCCGCCAGCCCCCACCACATCACGCCGTTGTCGAAGATCCCAGCAACGGCCGTGCTCATCGGTCGCGGCTCGTGATGTAGTCGGCCAGGGCGAGCAGGGGCGCGGCACTGGCGTGCCAGGGGGCCAGGGCCGCCTTGGCTTCGGTCACCAGGGCATCGGCCCGCTGGCGCGATTCCTCCAGGCCGAGGAGCTTGGGGTAGGTGGTCTTGTCGGCGGTGAGGTCCTTGCCGGCGGTTTTGCCCAACACCTCGCTGCTAGCGGTGACATCCAGGATGTCGTCGATGATCTGGAAGGCCAGGCCGATGCCGCGGGCGTAGGTGCGCAGGGCCGCCAGCAGGTCGTCGGAAGCGCCGGCGATCAGGGCACCGGTGAGCACGCAGGCGCGCAACAGGGCACCGGTTTTGTGCAGGTGGATGTACTCGAGGGTGTCGAGGTCGACGCTCTTGCCCTCGCACTCCAGATCCACCACCTGGCCGCCCACCAGACCGGGGGCACCGGAGGCCAGGCTCAGCTCACCCACCACCGCCAGCAACCGCTCAGCCGGCACGCCGGGGCTGCGCAACGCCACCATCTCGAAGGCGCGAGTGAGCAGGGCGTCGCCAGCCAGGATCGCGTTGGCCTCGCCGTACACCTTGTGGTTGGTGGGGCTGCCGCGGCGCAGATCGTCGTTGTCCATGGCGGGCAGGTCGTCGTGGATCAACGACATGGTGTGCACCATCTCCAGCGCCACCGCCGTGGGCATCGCCAGATCGCTCTCTCCGCCCGCCAGCTCACAGGCCGCCAGGCAGAGGATCGGCCGCAGCCGCTTGCCGCCGGCCAGCAGCGAGTAGCGCATCGCCTCCCGCAGCGATTCGGGGCGCTCCGGCCCGAGGGAGCCGTCCAGGGCCGCCTCCACCCGCAGGCGGCTCGCCTCCAGATAGGCGGCGAAATCAAAGGAGGTGGATACCGCCGCGGTCATGGGGGCTGGGCCTCTGGCCATTCCTGGCGGCGATTCTCTCAGGCGAACCGCCGGCCCAGCGCTGGCGGGTGTTGGTTGCAGAGCGATTTGGATGTGTGAAACAGAACGTTCAACAACGCGCGAGGCACCATCGCGCAACGACCCGGCGGCCCGTCAGGACATCAGCTCAGGGCACCAGATCAGGGCACCAGATCACCGAGGCCGTGGTCGACGCCGGCGCGGCGGCACCAGGCCACCACGGTGTTCACCAACAGCATGGTGACGGTCATTGGGCCAACACCGCCGGGCACCGGGCTGATGGCGCTGGCGATCGGCTCCACCTCCTCGAAGCGCACATCGCCGCAGAGGCCGCTCTCGGTGCGGTGGATGCCCACATCCACCACCACGGTCCCGGGCTTCACGTGCTCAGCGCCGATCATGCGCGGCCGGCCGGCGGCCACCACCAACACATCAGCCTGGCGAGTGAGGGCAGCCAGATCGGCGGTGCGGGAGTGGGCCACCGAAACGGTGGCATCGGCGGCCTGGAGCATCAGCGCCATCGGCTGGCCCACCAGGATGCTGCGGCCCACCACCACCGCGCGCTGGCCGGCGAGCACCACCCCCTGGCGGGCCAACAGGGCCATCACGCCGGCGGGGGTGCAGCTGCGCGGGCCGGGTTCGCCCTTGAGCAAGCGGCCCAGGTTGAGGGTGTGCAGCCCATCGGCGTCCTTCTCCGGATCGATCGCCAGGAGCAGCGGCGCCTCATCGAGGCCGTCCGGCAAGGGCAGCTGCAGCAGGATGCCGTCGCAGGCGGGGTCGGCGTTGAGCCGCTGCACGGCCGCCAACACCTCTGCTGCCGGCGTGCCGGCCGGCAGATGGGCGCCGAGGCTGGTGATGCCCACCCGGGCGCAGGCCTTCTCTTTGTTGGCCACGTAGACGCCGCTGGCGGGGTCGTCGCCCACCCGCAGCACCGCCAGGCCTGGCGGGCGCCCCACCACGGGGAGATGCTCGGCGATCACCGCCTGGAGCCGGGCTTCAATCTCGCCGGCCAGCTGGCGGCCATCCAGACGGAAGGCCATGGAGCAAATCAAGGTTGCGCCCCACCAGCTTGCAATCCCGCCCGCAGGCAGGCCCGCTAGCGTTTTGGAATGGTGTTAAGGCAGCTGCGATCCCTGTGGCGGAAGCTGCTGCGGCTGGAACGCCCGCGGCAGCCCCCCGGCATCTGGCGCAGCCGCGACACGGCCTCGGTGCTGCTGGTGTGCGCCCTGGTGGCGCTGTTGGCGAGTTGGCCCTGGCTGGTGGAGCCCAACCTGCGCCCCGGCATGAGCGCTCCCTTCACCGCGCGAGCACCCAAGGCAGCCCGGGTGGTGGACAGCACGGCCCTCGAGGAGCGGCGTCAGGAGATGGTGCCGCGCACCACCGTGCAGGTGGTGGACCAGCAGACCAACCAGCTGCTCCAGCAACAACTGGAGAAGGGCCTGCAGGCGGTGGAACAGCATGCCAACGCGGAGCAGCCGCGGGTGGAGCCAGTGGCGATCACCGCCGAGGAGCGGGCCTGGCTGAAAACCGTCGGACCGGCTGAGCTCACCGCCTGGGGGCGGGAGGTGCGTCAGGCCCAGCTACGCATGCTCAGCCAGGGGGTGGCCCCCGGCGTAGCCGAAGGGCAACTGCTGCAAGCCGCCACCCTGCAGCTGGAGCCGCTGGCGTCGGTGCCGCGGGGCCTGGGGGCCCGGTTGCTGACCAATGCGCTGCAGGGGCACTCCAACCTGCGCAGTGATCCGGGGCTGAGCCAACGGCGCATTGAGGCGCTGATCACTCAGCAGGGCATCCCCACGATCGTTGTGGAGCAGGGCGATCTGATCACCCGCCAAGGGGAGACGATCAGCCCCCAGTCCTTAGACGTGCTCGATTACTTCGGCCTGGTGAACCGCAGGCCAAGGCCACTCACCTGGCTGGGCCATTTCCTCGAGGCTCTGGCGGTGGCGGGGGTGCTGGTGCTGGTGCTGCGGCGCTGGCGGGCCTGCCTGGAGCCGCGGCAGGCACTGCTGGCCCTCGGTGCCCTGCTGGTGATGCAGGGCTTCACCTTGTGGCTGGGGCCACTGGCCAGCCCCCTGGTGCTGCTGGTGCCGCCGGCCCTGCTGCTTGCCCAGGGACTGGGCACCCCCTGCGGCCTGGCCTGGCTGGCGGCGGGCACCTTGCTGTGGCCCCTGCCGGTGACGGCCCTAACGGCCGTGCGGCTGCTGGTGGCGGCGGCGGTGGGCAGCGTGGCGGCAGTGGCGGCCGGACGGCAGCGCAGCCGGGCCGAACTGCTGCAGCTGGCGGTGCTGCTGCCGGGAGCGGGCCTGGCCGTGCAGTGGCTGCTGCTGCAATCCGTCCTGCGACCCAGTCAGGTGGATCTGCTCAGCGAAGCGCTGCTGCTGGGCGGGCTGCTGATGGCCGGACTGCTGTTGGCGCCGCTGGTGGAAACCTTCTTCGGTCTGGTGACCCGGGCGCGACTGATGGAACTGGCCGATCTGCAGCGGCCGCTGCTGCGGCGGCTGTCGGTGGAGGCGCCGGGCACCTTCGAGCACACCCTGATGATCGCCGGCCTGGCCGAGGAGGGCGCCCGGGCGATCCAGGCCGACATCGACCTGGTGCGCACCGGGGCGCTGTATCACGACGTGGGCAAGCTGCACGGCCCCCAGTGGTTCATCGAGAACCAGGGCGAGGGCAGCAACCCCCACAATGCCCTCGACGACCCCTTCGCCAGTGCCGCCATCCTCCAGGCCCACGTGGATGAGGGGCTGAAACTGGCCCGCCGCTACCGGCTGCCGCGGCCCCTGGCCGACTTCATCCCCGAGCACCAGGGCACCTTGAAGATGGGCTACTTCCTGCACCAGGCGCGGGAACGCAATCCCGCCATCGCCGAAGAGCAGTTTCGCTACCGGGGGCCGACGCCCCGCAGCCGCGAGACGGCGATCCTGATGCTGGCCGACGGCTGTGAAGCGGCCCTGCGCTCCCTGCCGCCGGGCACCAGCGAAACGGAGGCCCAGCAGATGGTGCGCCGCATCGTGGAGGCTCGCCAGAACGATGGACAACTGGCCGAAAGCGGCATCGGCCGGGCCGAGCTGGAGCTGCTGGTCCGGGCCTTTGTGCGGGTGTGGAAGCGGATGCGTCACCGCCGCATCCCCTACCCGATCCCAGCCCGCAAAGCTTTTAGCGCCTAGCGCGCAGCTTGCGCTCCAGCACGATGCCGGCGGGCACCAAGGTGATCAGGTTGGCAGCGATCAGGGGGCCATCGCCGGTGCAGACGCCGTAGACGGCCCACAGGGCGATGCCGGCGGTGAACAGGCCATACATGCGCAGGGAGATGCCGCTGGTGTCGCCGCTGCGCAGGGTTTTGAGGGCCTGGGGAAAGAAGCTCACGGTGGTGAGCAGGGCCGCGACATAGCCCAGGGCGCGCACGGCAGGAGGCACCAGGGGGGCGGCCATGGGCTGCAGCGCAGAGTGTGGCCAGCATGGTGGACAGGCCCCGATCCTGCACCTGCCGCCATGACGCCGCTCAGCTTCCGCGAGCTCCAGGCCCAGCTGCAGCCGGAGTGGAGCCGGGTCAACCAGGCCCAGGGGCCCGATGTGGACGTGCTGATGGTGCCGTCCCTGTCGATGGACCAGAGCCAGATCGACCTGGTGACGGGCGCCCACCACTACGAGGAGCGGCAGCTGTTTTCGCTGATCCGGCTGCGGGATCCAGGGGTGCGGATGGTGTACGCCACCAGCAAGCCCCTGGCGGAGCTGGTGGTAGATGCGGTGCTGGAGCTGCTGCCGGGGGTGCCCACCTCCCATGCGCGGCGGCGGCTGCACCTGGTCGACACCGACGACGCCTCCAACCGGCCGCTCACCGCCAAGCTGCTGGAGCGGCCGGCGCTGCTGGAGCGGATCGCCGAGTTGCTGCGGCCGGGGCGCAGCTTCATCAATTGCTTCGTGGTGAGCGACCTGGAAAAGCAGCTCTCCGAGCGGCTGCAGGTGCCGCTGCTGGGCACCGATCCGGCCCTGGGCTACTGGGGCAGCAAGGCCGGCAGCCGCGAGCTGTTTGCCCGCTGCAGCGTGCCCCACCCGCCCGGCTCGCCCCTTACCCACAGCCTCGATGACCTCACCGAAGCCACCGCCGCACTCTGGGAAGCCCATCCCGAGCTGCGCCAATGCGTGGTGAAGCTCAATGAGGGTTTCAGCGGCGAAGGCAACGCGCCGCTGGCGCTGGAGCCCCTGCAGCTGGCCGAACTCAGCGCGGCGGAGCGCCGGCGGCGGTTGCGCCAGGCGCTGGAGGTGCTGCCGATGCCATCACCCGGATGGAAAGAGCAGCTGGGGCCCCAGGGAGCGCTGGTGGAAGCCTGGCTGGAGGGGGGAGAGGCCCTGCGCTCCCCGAGCGTGCAGGGCACGATTCACCCCGGCACGGCCGGCCAGCCGGGGCAAGTGGAGGTGCTCTCCAGCCATGAGCAGGTGCTGGGCGGCGCCAGCGGCCAGACCTACCTGGGCTGCAGCTTCCCGGCGGCAGAGCCCTACCGGCTGGCGCTGATGCGCCACGGCCAAGCAGTGGGGGAGGCCCTGGCGAAGGAGGGGGCGCTGGAGCGCTACGCGGTGGATTTCATCGCCCGTCGCTTCGGCGACCGCTGGGACCTGCAGGCGATCGAGGTGAACCTGCGCCAAGGGGGCACCACCCACCCCTACATGGCCCTCAGCGCCATCACGAGCGGCACCCTGGATCCGGCCAGCGGGCTCTACCGCGCCCCCAGCGGCCAAGCCCTGCATTACAAGGCCACCGACAATCTCACCGCCCCCCACCTGCGCGGGCTGCTGCCGGTGGACCTGATTGACATCGTGGCCGAGGCGGGGCTGCACTTCGACCCGGCCCAGCTGCGCGGCAGCGTGTTTCACCTGCTGGGCTGCCTGTCGGAATACGGCAAGCTCGGCATGACCTGCATCGGCCGCAGCGCCGAGGAAGCCGAAGCGGTGTATGCCGCCACCGAAGCCGAACTGCTGCAGGCGGCCCGGCAGCTGGGCCAGTGATCCGGCTGGGCCAGTGATTTTGCTTGACAGGCGTCGCGCCATCCAGTTGGTTGGAAGCGGTTGTCGATCCCCCATGCAGCGGACGGAGGCCAGCTCCATCCTTCGCCAGAGCAGCCAGGCCAGCAGCCTGTTGGTGTGCGCTGCGGCGGCCCTGCTGCTGCTGGGCTGCAACGGGTTCGGGCGGGGAGAGGCTGAGCGCCAGCGGGCTGCGGAAGCCGAGCGGCAGCGGCAACTGGATGCCCTGGTGAGCCGCTGCCGCCGCCAGCAACCGGCGGTGAAACAGCAGCTGCAGAGCCTGAATGGCAGCAACGCCGCGCTCAACCAGCTCAACCAGCAGGGCTACGCGCCGTTGCCCCAGCCCCCAGCCCCCGATCCGGCCTTGCTGGCGCGTTTCACCCGCGACGACCAGGAGCTGGAGCTCGAGCGCCACGTCAAGGCACTGGCCCGCTGGCGCCAACAGGATGGGGCGGAGCGTCGCCGCTGGGACCTGGAACAGGAGCGGCGGCGCCAGCAGCTCGCGGCGCAGCAGCTGCTGGCCCGCACCGCCCTCAACAAGCTCGGTGTGGCGTCCACGCCAGAGGCCCAGACAGCCTGGAGCAGCTGCGATCGGGCGCAATTGGGGGCACTGGCACAGCGCTGAAGGCACCCGTGCGGCAACCTGCAGCAGCGGCGCCACGTTTTGATCAACAACCCCTGCCCCCTGGAATGACCGAAAGCCCCGTCAACCCTGCGAGCGATGCGCCACGGCGCTCGCGGCGGCTGCAACGGCGCCAGCTGTTCTGCCCGGCCCACCCGGAACAGCGGATCGAGGGCAACGGCAGGAAGTATTTCCTGCACCTGCTCACTCCCGAGCAGCTCAAAGCCCGCGGCATGGCTGACAAAAAGGCGAAGCTGGTGATCCAGGCCTATCCAGTGCTGGTGCTGAGCAACGAATGGCTCGAAGAGCTGTTCTGTCCGGCCTGCGGCAGCAGCCGCTGGTGCCACGTGACCAAGCACGACCGGGTGGCGCACACGGTGCGCTGGGCGCCGCGGGATCTGTGGGAGCAGGTGGCCCACGTGGATCCGGTGGTGGCCAACCCGACGGTGAGCGAATTCAGCCGGAGGGAAGCGCGGCGCCATCGCCAGAAACGCGCCGACGGCAAGCGGCTGTTTGACCCTGGCTGATCCTTCCCGGACCCTGTTCTGTGCGGAGCGCTGGAGCGCGCTTGGGGTTGCAGCCCAGCCCTCCCCACCTCACAAATCCACCGCCTCCCCCCTGACAAACGCGGGCCCGCCCGCCAGGATCGGAGTAGTTCAGGCCCCGTGCCTTGATGACTCCAACCCCCGAGCAGCCGCAAGCCAGCACCTCGCCCGCGCCCCTGGCCTGGGTGCCCTGGCTGCAGGCCGGCGTGACCGCCATGCTCGTGGTGCTGTTTCTGGTGATCGTTGGCAAAGCCCGCCAGCAGAGCGCCACGATCCGCCAGCTGCAGGAGCGGGTGGAAGGCCTGGAAAACAGCCGCACCCTCGAGCGCAGCACCGGCCTCGAACAGCAGGTGCGCTCGGCCGTGGAACGGCTCCAGGCGGTGGAACGCAACAGCGCTCGCATCGACATCCTGAGCCGTGAAACCGCAAGCCTGCGGGCTGAGCTGGCCCGGTTGCGGAGCCCCTCTGGCACACCCAACGGCGTCCCGCCCCGCGGCGATCAGCCACCCCTGCTGCCGCCGTTACCGCCGCTGAAAACCCCGCCTCCTGGAAACTGAGCCAGGCCCGCCAAAACCGATCCCTCAGCCCTTCACCGCATCGCCACTGGCGCTGGGCAGGATGTAGCGCTGCAGACCGATGAACAGCACCAGCACCGGCAGGATCGAAATCACCGAACCCGCCGCCACAAGGCGCCAGTCGAGTGAGAAGCTGCTGGCCAGCTGCTGCAGGCCCAGGGGCAGGGTGTAGAGCTGGGGCTCATCGAGGATCACCAGCGGCCAGAGGAAGTCGCTCCAGGTGCCGATGAACACGAACATCGCCAGGGTGATCAGGTCGGCCCGAGCCGCCGGGATCATCACGTTCCACCACTCCCCCAGCGGCGTGCAGCCGTCGCAGCGGGCCGCTTCCTCCAGTTCCACCGGCACCCCCAGAAAGCTCTGGCGCAGCAGGAAGATGCCGAAGGCTGTGGCCGCCTGGGGAATGATCAGGGCCCAGAGGGTGTTGCGCAGACCGATCTGCACCATCAGCAGATACAGCGGGATCATCACCACCTGGAAGGGGATCAGGATCGTGGCCACCACCAGGGCCAGCACCAGGCCCCGCCCCTTGAAGCGCATCCGCGCCAGCGGGTAGGCCGCCAGCGAGCAGAACAGCAGATTGGCCAGCACCGCTAGGCCACTGACGATCGTGCTGTTGAACAGGTAGGTGGCAATCGGGTTGTCAGTGAACAGCCGCGTGTAGGCCTCTAGGCTCGGCTGGCTGGGCCACAGCGACGGCGGGCTGGTGAAGATGTCTTCCGCCGGGCCCTTGAGCGAGGTGCTCACCAGCCACAGCAGCGGCACCAGCATTGCCAGCGCCACCAGCAGCAGCAAGATCAGCTGGGCAGCAGCGACCAGGGAAGCGCGCTTCACACCCGCGGCCGCTCGGCCAGGGGCAGGTCGCCCACCACCGGCAACGGCGCCTTCTGGGGGTGCAGGGGCACGCTGCGGTTACCGGCCAGCAGCCGGTTGAGGGCATTCACAAACGCCTGGGCCGCAGCCACCACGATGTCGGTGTCAGCGGAGTGGCCCGAATAGAGCACGCCGTTCTGGCGCAGCCGGATCGTCACATCGCCCATGGCGTCAATGCCCTCGGTGACGCTCTTCACCGAAAACTCCACCAGCTCATTGGGCACGTTGGCCAGGCGGTTGAGCGCCTGACACACTGCGTCCACCGGACCGGTGCCGATCGCCGCCTCGGTGAGCTCGGCGCCGTCGGCATCCACCAGGGTGACGGTGGCGGTGGGCTGCAGACCCGTGCCACAGCTGACCTGCACGCTCTTGAGCGTGAAGCTGCCGTCGTCCTGCTGCTGCACCTGCTCGCTCACGATCGCTTCGAGATCCCGATCGCTGATCTCCCGCTTGCGGTCGGCCAGCTCCTTGAAACGGGCGAAGGCGTCGTCGAGATCCTCGCGCTCGAGGGTGTAGCCGAGCTCCTCGAGCCGGGCCCGGAAGGCGCTGCGGCCGCTCAACTTGCCCAGGGAGATGCGGTTGTCGGCCAGGCCGACGGTGCGGGCGTCGATGATTTCATAGGTGAGGCGGTTTTTGAGCACGCCGTCCTGGTGGATGCCGCTCTCGTGAGCAAAGGCGTTGGCGCCCACGATCGCCTTGTTGGGCTGCACCGCCATGCCGGTGAGGTTGCTCACCAGCCGTGAGGTTTTGGTGATCTCCTCGGTGCGCACGCCGGTGAGCGGCTCGGTGCTCTCGGCCGGCCGGCCTAGGAACGGATTGAAGTAGCTGCGCCGCACGTGCAGCGCCATCACCAGCTCCTCGAGGGAGGCGTTGCCGGCCCGCTCACCGATGCCGTTGATCGTGCACTCCAGCTGGCGAGCGCCGTTCTTGACGGCCTCGAGGAAGTTGGCCACCGCCAGGCCCAGGTCGTTGTGGCCGTGCACCGAGATCACCGCCTGGTTGATGTTGGGCACGCTGGTGTTGATTCCGGCGATCAGGGCGCCGAATTCCGCCGGGGTGGCGTAGCCCACCGTGTCGGGAATGTTGATCGTGGTGGCACCGGCGTTGATCGCCGCCTCGATCACCTGATGCATGAACTCCGGATCGCTACGCCCAGCGTCTTCGCAGGAAAACTCGACGTCGTCGACGAGCGAGCGGGCGTAGGCCACCATCTCGGCGGTGATCTCCAGCACCTCGGCGCGGCTCTTGCGCAGCTTGTGCTCAAGGTGGATGTCGCTGGTGGCGATGAAGGTGTGGATGCGCTTGTGGGCGGCCGGCGCTACCGCATCGGCGCAGGCCTTGATGTCGCCGGCTGCAGCCCGTGCCAGGCCGCAGATGGTGGGGCCATCCGGCGTGCCGACGGTTTCGGCGATGCGCTGCACGGCGTTGAAATCGCCGGGGCTGGCGAAGGGAAAGCCGGCCTCGATGATGTCGACGCCCAGGCGCGCCAGCTGCTGGGCGATCGCCAGCTTCTCTTCCAAGTTGAGGCTGGCGCCGGGCGACTGCTCGCCGTCGCGCAACGTGGTGTCGAAGATCAGAACGCGGCCGGGATCGCGGGCCATCAGGACTCCTGGGGCGAACCAGTCCTTAAGCGGACTGGCTATGAGTTAGCCCCATTGTAGGGGGCGCCCGAACGTTGCGCCTACAGTGCACATACAGCGGGAAGGTCATGGCCGCAGGCGATCTGGCCCTCGTCCTCCACGCGCACCTGCCCTACGTGCGCTCGAGCGAACACGGATCGCTGGAGGAAGACTGGTATTTCCAGGCGCTGCAGGAGTGCTACCTGCCCCTACTGGCTGTGCTGGAGGCCGCCGCAGCCGACCGGCGCCAGCACGCCCGGCTCACCCTCGGCCTCTCGCCCACCCTGCTGTCGCTGCTGGCCGACCGCCCCCTCAACGCCCGCTTCCTGCCCTGGATCGCCAAGCGCCAGGAGCTGCTGCAGCAGGCGCCGCAGGAGCTCGGCGAGGCTGCCACCCACCTGGCCAGCCAGCTCGAGGCGGTGGTGGAGCAGTGGATCCAGATCGAGGGGGCCCTGATCCCCCGCTTCCGGCGCCTGCAGCAGCAGGGTGTGCTCGACCTGATCACCTGCGGCGCCACCCACGGCTACCTGCCCCTGCTGCGCCAGGTGCCCGAGGCGGTGCGTGGCCAGCTGGTCACCGCGGTGCGGGAGCACGAGCGGCTGCTGGGCGAGAGGCCCCTCGGCATCTGGCTGCCGGAGTGCGCCTACTACGAGGGGCTCGACCAGCAGCTGGTGGCCGCCGGCCTGCGCTACTCGCTGCTCGACGCCCACGGTCTGCTGCACGCCCTGCCCCGGCCCCGCTACGGGGTGTTTGCGCCGATCTGCTCTCCGGCGGGGGCCGCCTTCTTCGGCCGCGACAGCAGCGCCACCCTGCCGGTGTGGAGTGCCCGCGAGGGCTACCCCGGCGATGGCGCCTACCGGGAATTCCACCGCGACATGGGCTGGGACCTGCCCGAAAGCGAACTCACCGCCCGCGGCATCCACAGCCGCCGGCCCCTGGGCCTGAAACTGCACCGGGTCACGGCCCAGGGCTGCCCGCTCGACCAGAAACAGCCCTATGCGCCCGCCGTCGCCGCTGAGCGCATCGAGCAGCACGCCGTGGCCTACCTGGACGGCCGGGCTGAAGAGCTGGCCGGCCTGGCCGGCTCGATGGAGCGGCGGCCGCTGCTGGTGGCGCCCTTCGATGCCGAGCTGTTCGGCCACTGGTGGTTTGAGGGCCCCCAGTTCCTGGCGGCCCTGTTCCGCCAGGCCAGCGAGGCCGGCGTGCGCCTGGTGACCCTGCGCGAGAGCCTGGCGGGCGGCGATCCCCTGCAGGTGTGCCGCCCCTCCCCCAGCAGCTGGGGCCAGGGGGGCTACCACGACTACTGGCTCAACGAGACCAATGCCTGGGTGGTGGCCGAGTGGCAGCGGGCCTCCCAGGCGATGGTGGGGCGGGTGCAGCGCGGCGTGGCCAGCGAGGCCCAGCGCAGCCTGCTCACCCAGGCGGGCCGGGAGCTGCTGCTGGCCCAAAGCTCCGACTGGAGCTTCATCCTGCGGGCCGGCACCACCACCGAACTGGCCAAGGAGCGGATTGAGCGCCACCTCGATCGCTTCTGGCGCCTGCTGGATGCCATCGACCACGGCACCGAGCTGCCGGCCGAATGGCTCAAGGCCGTGGCCATTGAAGACGGCCTGTTCCCGTTGCTCAACGCGGCGGACTGGGTGCCCCTGCCGGGTCAGCCGCCGGGCTAGGGCCAGCAGGCCAGATCAGCCCGAGACCCAGCTGAAGTTCGCGCCCCTGCATGCCCATCAGGCCAGCTTTGACGCTCCAGGGGGCGGTGGCAAACAGCTGCACCATCGCCGCCAGCAGCTCCGGCACGCTGGCGGTGTTGGCCAGGAACCCATACCACTGGGCGCTGGGCAGGGAGAAGAAGGTGGAGAAGTGAGCGCGCAGCTGGGGCTCGGAGAAGCGCATCAGCTTCTCGAGCCCAAACTGGTAGAGCGCGTGTTTGCGGCGCAGCTCCTGTGGCCACAGCGCCTGCCAACCGGCCCGGGCTAGCGCCGCCGAGGGAGCCTCCGGATCGGCGTCCAGCGCCGCCGCCACCGCTGAGGCCACCGCCGGGGCCCGCCGCAGCAGCGCCCCCACCATGTAGCCCGAGGCCGGATGCACCATCGCCGCGGCCCCACCGAAGCCCAGCACCGGCTGATCGAGATCCGGCAGGGGCAGGTTCATCGGAAACAGACAGAACTCCTCGTGCTCCACCTGCTCGATCGCCACACCGCGATGGGCCAGGCGCCGCTCCAGCCGCTGCTGCAGCTCCGCATAGGGCACCGGCGGCGCCAGGGCGAGGGAGGTTTCCTCCACGAAAAAGCGGCCGCCGCCCAGATCCATCGCATACAGAAACGTGGGGGGCTCCTGCCGCTCCGCGGCGCTGAGATGGTCGGCGCGGTAATCCATCAGCACGAACTGCCCGGGCTCCACCGGCGGCGCCGAAAACCGCCCCACCACGCCGTAGGCCGCCTGCCCCGCCACCGGCCCCCGGTCGGGCCGCTGCACAAACACCGCGTTGTGGCCGCTGGCATCCACCACCAGCCGCGCCTCGATCACCGCTGGATCGGCGCCACGGGGCTCAGCAGCATCGGCGTAGCGCACCTGGCTGCGGCCATCGGCGAGGGCCAGCTCCTGCGCCACCCCCCGGAGCCACTGCACGCCAGCCACCTCGCAGCGCTCCAGCCAGAACTGCTGCAGCAGGGTTTTGTCGAACAGGCCGTAGTCGCGGCCGTGGCGGGTGGGGCTATTGGCCGAATCGGCAGGATCGCTGCTGCCGGAGCCGAAGTAGCTGCAGGTGTGGCTCCAGCGGTGCTCCAACAGATGGCCCAGGCCGAGGGCATCCACCTCGTCGCCCCAGATGCCGTAGGTGTTGGGCCAGGGATCGCGAGGATCAGCCGCCGCCAGCACGGCCACGGCCAGCTGGCGCTCCGCCAGCTCAGCGGCGATAGCCAGGGCCGCTGGGCCTGCGCCCACAACCAGCACATCTGTGGGCATCAGGCGCTCAGGCCTCTGGCGAATCAGCGTTGCTCGCGTCTGCCTGGGGATCGGCAACCACCTCCAGGGCGGGCACCTCCAGAGCAGGAGCCTCCTCCTCTTCCGGCGCGGGCGGCACCAGCACCACTTCGGTGAGGCGGTCGCCGCTGTCCAGGCGCTGCAGGCGCACGCCGGTGGCAGCGCGGGACTGCTGGGGAATGGCGTCGGCCTGGGTGCGCACGATCACCCCCTTCTCACTCACCAGCAGCAGCTCCTCGCCGGCACCGAGCACCTTGAGGCCCACCAGCACGTCGCCGTCGCGGCGGAACTTCATGCAACGCAGGCCCATGCCGGCCCGCTTCTGCAGCCGGAACTGATTCACCGGCACCCGCTTGCCCAGGCCGCTGGCACTGGCCACCAGCACCCAGGGGCCCTCGCTCGGCGCCACCTCATCGCCCTCCTCAGCATCTTCAGCGTCGTCACCGGCGCTGCTGGCCACCTGGTCGGCGAGCTCGGCCGGGATCACATCCATGCTCACCAGCTGATCGCCGGCGCGCAGGTTCATGGCGCGCACACCCCGGGCGGTGCGACCCAGGGGGCGCAACTCCTCATCGCTGAGCCGGAAGTGGATGGTCATGGCGTTGCGCGAGCCGATCAGCACGCTGTCGCCGGGCTGGGCCAGCCGCACCCAGGTGAGGGCGTCGCCGTCCTCCAGGGAGATGGCGATCAGGCCGTTGGAGCGGATGTTGGCGAAGGCCGAGAGCCGGGTGCGCTTCACATAGCCACCACTGGTGAGCATCACCAGCACGGCATCTTCGGCGAATTCACTCACCGCCAGCAACGAGGTGATCTGCTCCTCGCGGGGAATCGGCAGCATCTGCACGATCGGCGTGCCCTTGGCGGCCCGGCTGCAGATCGGCACCCGGTAGGCCGGCACGGTGTACACCACGCCCCGATCCGAGAAGAGCAGCAGGTTGTCGTGGTCGTTGCAGCTGATGAACAGCTTCACGGCCTCCTCACCCTGGCTCTTGGTGCCGGCCTTGCCACGGGTACCGCGGCTGGTGGCCTCGAATTCGCTCACCGGCATCCGCTTGAGGTAGCCGTTCTCGGTGAGCAGCACCACCGAGCGCTCGTTGGCGATCAGGTCGATGTCTTCGAGGCCGCCTTCGAGATCGAGGATCTCGGTGCGGCGGGGCGAGAGGTAGCGGCTGCGGATCACACCGAGCTCCTCGGTGATGATCGTGAGCACCCGCTCGCGGTTGGCCAGGATGTCCTTGTAGTCGGCGATCTTGGCCACGAGGTCTTCGTGCTCGAGCCGGATCTTGTCGGCCTCCAGGGCAGTGAGGCGCCGCAGCTGCATCTGCAGGATGGCGTCGGCCTGGATCTCGCTGAGGCCGTGGCGCTCCTGCAGCTGCTGGCGGGCCGTGGCCGCATCCGAGGCGGCCCGGATCAGGGCGATGATCGGATCGAGCTGGTCGAGGGCCAGCAGCAGACCGAGCAGGATGTGGTCGCGCTCCTCCGCCTTGCGCAGGAAGTAGCGGGTGCGGCGCTCGATCGTCTCGACGCGGAAGTCGAGGAACACCTGCAGCATCTTGCGCAGGGTGAGCAGCACCGGCTCGCTCTTCACCAACGCCAGCATGTAGGCGCTGAAGTTGTTCTGCAGCGGGGTGAGCTTGAACAAGTTGTTCAGCACCACCTGGGGGTAGGCGTCGCGGCGCAGCTCGATCACGATCCGCATGCCGTCGCGGTCGGATTCGTCGCGGATGTCGGCGATGCCCTCGAGCTTCTTGTCGTTCACCAACTCGGCGATCCGCTCGATCAGCGAGGCCTTATTGGTTTGGAACGGCAGCTCGGTGATGATCACCGCATCGCGATCGGGGCGGCCCTTCACCTCCACCGTTTCGATCGAGGCCACACCGCGCATCGTCACCGAACCGCGACCGGTGGTGTAGGTCTCGCGGATGCCGCGGCGGCCCAGGATCTGGCCCCCCGTGGGAAAGTCGGGCCCCGGGATGATCGCCATCAATTGGAGATCGTCGATCTCGGGGTTGGCGATCAGCGCCAACATCCCGTCGATCAGCTCGGTGAGGTTGTGGGGCGGGATGTTGGTCGCCATCCCCACGGCGATGCCGGTGGAGCCGTTGAGCAGCAGCTGCGGAATCCGCGCTGGCATCACGGTGGGCTCCTGCTGGGAGCCGTCAAAGTTGTCGGCGAAGTCGACCGTCTCGGCTTCGATGTCCTCGAGCAGGCTGTCGGTGGTGAGCGCCTGCAGCCGCGACTCGGTGTAGCGCATGGCGGCCGGGGGGTCGCCGTCCACCGAGCCGAAGTTGCCATGCCCATTCACCAGGGGCATGCGCATGTTGAAGTCCTGGGCCATCCGCACCAGGGCGTCGTACACCGCCGTGTCGCCATGGGGGTGGTACTTACCGAGCACCTCACCCACCACACGGGCGCATTTGCGGTAAGGCCGGTCGCTGGTCAGGCCCAGCTCGTACATCGCATACAGGATGCGCCGGTGCACCGGCTTGAGGCCGTCGCGGGCATCGGGCAGGGCCCGACCCACGATCACGCTCATCGCATACTCCAGATAGGAGCGCGACATCTCGTTGCGCAGATCGGTCTGGATGATCCGCGAATCGCCGTTGCCGCCGGACTCCCCCGGTGAGCCAGCACCGGGTCCGCTGGGGTCCGCCATGGATGACCGTCTTGAGCAAGGGTCAGTTTATCGAAGCCCCCCGGGAAATGCCCAAATCAGCGCCAAGCTCGCGATGAGTAGCCGTGAACTGCCGCCACGCCAGGAGGCGGAGCTGCGCCGCAAACAGGAGCGGAGCCAGCTGCAGGTGCGCGCCGCCGCCGAGTTTCGGAGCCTGGTGCAGCAAGCCGGGCTGGCCGAGGCCTACGCCGCCACCGATGTGGTGGTGGCCGCCGATGCGGGCTTCACCGACCAGGCCAGCCTGCTCCTGAGCCTCGGGCCCACGGATCCACCCATTCGCCTGCGCGCTGGACAGCTGGCCGGCGTGCAGGGGCTGGCGGGCTGCGGCAGCGGCGAGCTGGTGCTGCCGATTGGCGGCGGGCTTGGCGATGCCCCTGGCGGCGCTGAGCTGCTGGCCGCCCTGCTGCAGGGGCAGGCGCTGCCATTCGACGCCAGTGGCGAGGCCACCGCCCTGCACCCCCGCCGCGAGCTGCACACCGAGCTGGGCCTGGAGCAGATCGGCACCGGCCGCCTGCTGCTGCACCGGGCCATCAGTGAAAACGGGGTGGTGGCCCTCAGCCAGGCCGAAGGCCCCTGCCCCAGCCCCTACGGCACCCTGCTGGGGCCGGCCGCCAACGCCCTCTATTCCTGCGGCGGCGCCGGCAGCATCGGCCTCACCATGCCGGGGCTGTCGCTGCTGGGCCCGGGCTCACCGGTGCTGGTGGGGGGCGCCCTCGGCTGGGTGGTGGGGGCTGGCAGCGGCCACCAGCCCGGCTGCCGCCGCCAGGCCAGCGGCCATGCCCGCACCCCGGGGGCGGCGGCCGCGGTGTGCGTGGATCTGCACGACCTGCGGCCCGAGTGGGTGCGCCCCTGCTTCTTCGAGGGCCACGGCAGCGCCCTGCTGGTGGCGATCGCGGCGCCGGTGCCGCTGATCAATGGCTCGGTAGCGCGCCAGGCCGCCGCCGGTCCGGAGGCGTTGGAGGCCCCCGTGCTCGACCTCTCGGTGCCGCGGCGGGTCAAGCCCAGCCTGGGGGCGGTGACCTATGCGGAGCTGCTCAGCGGCACGATCACGGTGCGGGGCCGCCCGGTGGCCTGCGCCCCCTCCAATAGCCCGCGGCTGGCCACCGCCGCCGCCGAAGCGCTGGCGGAAGCCCTGCGCAGCGGCGCCTTCCCGCTGCGGCTGCCCCTGGTGCCGCTGAGCCCTCGCCCCAGCCTGCTGCCGATCGAAGCCTGAGCTGTGGGTAGGCCGGGTTTTGGTGTAGCTGCCAACCACACCTAAGCTCCCGCCACACCTGTGCACCCGCGGCGCCGCCTGCCATGGCCGACGACACCACCAGCAGCCCCGACCCGAGCAGCCCCGAATCGGTCCCGCCCAACCAGAGCACTCCCGAGCCGGCTGAGCAAGCAGTCGAATCGGTGGAGTTGGTGGAATCGGTGGAGCTGGCTGAGCCGATTGAGCCGATTGAGCAGATTGAATGTGTTGAACAGGTTGTTGAACAAACCGCTGAAGCCCCGGTTGAACAACCTCTCGACACGGTTGCTGCCAAGACGGTTGCTGCCAAGCCCGCAGCCGAACCGGTAACCGCACCCCCCGATCCCAGCGTCGCCACCACCCTGGTGGTGGAGCCCACACCAGCCCCCCTCGCAACCCAGCCAGGCCCATTTGCAGACGGTGAGAGCGATGGAGAGGGCGGCGAGTGGGAGCTGCTACTGCAGAAGCTGGGCCAGTGGCTCAACCAGGGCGAACTGCAGAACCTCTGGAGCAAGGCCCGCAGACCCGTCACGCTCCTGGCGGCCCTGGTAGGCCTGCTGCTGGTGCTGCGCGTCTACAACGCCGTGCTGAGCACCCTCGACAGCCTGCCGCTCGTGCCCGGGCTGCTGGAGCTGGCTGGCGTGGTGTGGACGGTGCGCTATGGCGTGCCCAAGCTGCTGCGCAGCAGCGAGCGGGAACGGCTGTTGAGCAGCGTGAGCAACCGCTGGAAGGCCTTCCGCGGCAAAGGTTGAACTGCATCACAGACCGCCGAAACGACCTCCTCAACGAAGCCGATCGCCAGCGGGCCGCTTGATACGGTGGCCCGAATACGCAGGTTTTCGGTGAACATCCAGCTCGGTCGCAATCGCGTCGTCCGCCGCGCCTACGGCATCGACGAGATCGCCCTTGTTCCGGGCGGCCGCACCGTCGATCCCGCCGTCACCGACAGCAGCTGGACCCTGGGCGGCATCACCCGTGAGATCCCGATCATCGCCAGCGCCATGGACGGCGTGGTGGATGTGGGCATGTGTGTGGAACTCGCCAAGCAGGGCGCCTTGGGTGTGCTCAACCTGGAGGGCGTCCAGTGCCGCTACGACGACCCGAACCCTGCCCTCGATCGCATCGCCGCCGTCGACCGCGACAGCTTCGTGCCGCTGATGCAGGAGCTCTACAGCCAGCCGGTGCGGGAAGACCTGATCCGCCAGCGCATCGCTGAAATCAAGCAGCAGGGCGGCATCGCTGCGGTGAGTGCCACACCCGTGGCAGCCCTCAAGTTTGGCAAGGCCATTGCGGAAGCCGGCGCCGATCTGTTCTTCGTGCAGGCCACGGTGGTGAGCACCGAGCACATCGGCCCTGAGGGCCAGGAAACCCTCGATCTCGAGGCCCTCTGCCGCGACTTCGGCGTGCCCGTGGTGATCGGCAACTGCGTCACCTACGACGTGGCCCTCAAGCTGATGCGGGCTGGCGCCGCCGGCGTGATGGTGGGCATCGGCCCCGGTGCCGCCTGCACCAGCCGCGGCGTGCTCGGCATCGGCATCCCCCAGGCCACTTCGGTGGCCGACTGCGCCGCCGCCCGCGACGACTACTTCAACGAAAGCGGCCGCTACGTGCCGATCGTGGCCGACGGCGGCATCGTCACCGGTGGTGACATCTGCAAGTGCCTGGCCTGCGGCGCCGACGCCGTGATGATCGGCTCGCCGATCGCTCGCGCCGCCGAGGCCCCCGGTCGCGGCTTCCACTGGGGCATGGCCACCCCCAGCCCGGTGCTGCCCCGCGGCACCCGCATCAAAGTGGGCACCACTGGCAGCCTTGAAAAAATCCTGCGCGGACCCGCCTCCCTCGACGACGGCACCCAGAACCTGCTCGGCTGCATCCGCACCTCCATGGGCACCCTGGGCGCCCGCACCATCAAGGAGATGCAGCAGGTGGAGGTGGTGGTGGCCCCCTCCCTGCTCACCGAGGGCAAGGTGTATCAAAAGGCCCAGCAGCTGGGCATGGGCAAATAGATCGCGGCGTTAGCTTGAAGGCGTGGGGGCTTCGGCTCACACACTCCTCACACCCTCCAGCCCGGCGCGTCCGGGCCTTTTGTCTTCCCCCGGCAGCCAGTCAGCAGCCACCCAGCCAGGTCGGATCACGACCTGCAACGGACCATGGTTGCCCCGAAATAACCTTGCTAGATTCCCTGAAACCCTGATCCAGCAAGGATGTCCAGCGCTGCCGCTGTCACTGACGCTTCCTTTGAGCAAGACGTGCTCAAGAGCGATCTACCCGTGCTGATCGACTTCTGGGCCCCCTGGTGCGGCCCCTGCCGCATGGTTGCGCCGATCGTGGACGAGATCGCCGCCGAATTCGAGGGCAAGATCAAGGTGTTCAAGCTCAACACTGACGAAAACCCCAACGTCGCCAGCCAGTACGGGATCCGCAGCATCCCCACCCTGATGATCTTCAAGGGCGGCCAGAAGGTCGACACCGTGGTGGGTGCCGTACCCAAAACCACCCTCTCAGGCACGATTTCCAAGTACCTCTGAGCATCCCTGCTGGTTGAGGGCAGACATCTGAGCGACCCATCCCGTTTCGGCCAGAGTCCGCTGCAGGTTCTGGCCCAGGAGCTCGAACACCACCCCCAGCGGCACCTGATCGAACGATCGCTGGTGTCGCTGTTGCAGGTGAGTCGCCATGAACGCGGCCAAGATGAGTGGCGGCTGATCAGCGGCGCCCTGGCGGATATCAGCGAAGCGCTGGAGGTGTTTCACCCCCATCGCGACACCCGCAAGATCACCGTCTTTGGCTCGGCCCGCACCGTCGCCAGCGACCCCTGCTACGGCCTGGCCGAGCAGCTGGCCCGCTGTGCCGTTGAAGCCGGCTTCGAGGTGATGACCGGAGCCGGCGGCGGCATCATGGAGGCCGCCAACAGCGGTGCCGGCTGCGAAGCCAGCATCGGCCTCAACGTCGATCTGCCGTTCGAGCAGCACGCCAATCGCTTTGTGAGCAGCTGCGATGGCCGGCTGCTGCACTTTCGCTATTTCTTCACCCGCAAGCTGTTCTTCCTGCGGGAGAGCGACGCCCTGGTGGTGTTGCCGGGGGGCTTCGGCACCCTCGATGAGCTGTTCGAATCGCTCACCCTGATTCAGACCGGCCGCACCCAACCGATCCCCCTAGTGCTGCTCGCCCCCGAAGACGACAGCTTCTGGAGCGGCTGGCAGCGGGATCTCAACGAAGGGCTGGCCGCCCGCGGCGTGATCTCGCCGGAAGACGGCGACCTGCTGAGCGAAGCCCACACGGCTGAGGAGGCGGTGGCCCGCATCAGCCACTTCTACCGGTTGTTCCACTCGGCGCGGCTCGGCGACGATCGCATCGAGCTGCTGCTCAATGCCGCCCTCCAGAGCGAGCAGCTCAAGGCCCTGAATCTTCAGTTCGACGATCTGGTGGATGAGGGCGTGATCCAGGCCCGCGACACCGTCGACGACCACGGCCTGCTGCGCCCCTGCCTGCACTTCCACTTCGACCGCCGCCGCATCGGCCGCCTCTACCAGCTGCTCGATGTCCTCAACAGCCTGCCCGTTCCGCCCGACCAGGTGCTGGAGCAGCCTGGGCGGCGCCAACCCAGCACGGCCTCATCCAGCCTCTCCCCGCACCCATGACGCGCCTTGGCCTGATCGACTACGGCATGGGCAATTTGCACTCGGTGCAGCGGGCCTTTGAGCGGCTCGGCGCCGTGGTGCAGCCGGTGTCCAGCGCCGCAGAGATGGATCACTGCACGGCCCTGGTGCTGCCGGGGGTGGGCGCTTTTGATCCAGCGATGCAACGACTGCACCAGGGCGGCCTGGCCGAAGCGATCACCCGCTGGTGTGCCGCAGGCAAGCCCCTGCTGGGCATCTGTCTGGGCCTGCAGCTGTTGTTTGAGGCCAGCGACGAGGGCACGGCGGCCGGCCTCGGCCTGCTCAAAGGCCGGGTGCGGGCCCTACCGCGCTGCCCGGGCCAGCCGATTCCCCACATGGGCTGGGAGCCGCTGATCGCCGCCAACCCCAGCCCGCTGCTACCCGCCGGCGGCCCAGACACCTGGGTGTATTTCGTGCACTCCTACGCCGCCGAACCCAGTGATCCGGCCTGCAACACCGCCCTGGTGCGCTTCGGCGACACCGCCGTCACGGCCGCGGTGTGGCAGGGCGCCATCGGGGCCTGCCAGTTTCACCCGGAGAAATCCGGCCCCCACGGGGAGGCGATCCTGCGTGGCTGGCTCGCCTGGCTCGCCGCCCCATGAGCCTGCGGCTGAGCGGTGGCCGGCGCCTGCAGAGCCCCCCCGGCAACACGGCCCGCCCCACCAGCTCCCGGGTGCGGCTGGCGGTGATGAACCTGTTGGCGCCGGAGCTGGCGCACTGCGCCTGGCTGGATCTGTGCAGCGGCAGCGGCGTGATGGCCTGTGAGGCGCTGCAACGGGGCGCCCGACGCGTGGTGGCGGTGGAGCAGGACCGGCGGATCGCCGTCGTGGCCAGGGCCAACCTGGAAGCGGTGAGCCAGGGGCTTGATCAGGGGCTGGAGCCGATCGCCGGGGCAGCTCCCCGTTGGGAGGTGCATTGCCGCGAGGTGGGCAGCTGGCTGGCCCAGCCTGAACGCGAAGGCTTTGATCTGATCTACGCCGATCCGCCCTATGCCGCCGGGCTCTATGCAGCGATTGCCGCTGGCGTGGCCGCAGGCCCATGGCTCAAGCCCGGCGGCACCTTGGTGTGGGAATGCGCCAGCTCAGCAGTGCCGCCGACGCCTGACGGTTGGCAGCTGCGGAATGAACGGCGCTATGGCAGCACCAGCCTGATGCTGCTGCAGCGGGCCTGACGGCCGAAAACAGGCAGACCAGCCTCAGTCGAGCAGGGTGCCGCGGCGATACTGGTTCCAGGCCGCCACAAACAAGCCCGCCAGGGTCACGGGGATCAGACCGAGCACGATGCCGCAGAGCAGGGGTTCGATCATGGGGCGGTTACGGCGACAATCTGGGCACAATTGTTCCACGACCAAGGCTCTAACCGCGAGCTCGCTGCATCAACTGTGACCGGCCCACCCCTGACCCCCACCATCTCCCCAGCACCCGTCTCCCCGGCAGCCGATGCCTCCAACGGCCGCCGCGGCCTGATCGCCGCCCTGGTGGGGATGGCGGCAGCCGCCTGCATCGTGGCGGTGCTGCTGGTGCTGCCGGCAGCCCAGGCCGACCCCTACACGCGCCAGACCCTCGAGCTCAGCGGCTCCAGTGAAAACGGCGGCCGGCTGTTCCGGCTCAACTGCGCCGGTTGCCACGGCATTGCCGGCCAGGGCCTGGTGGGCCCCAACCTGCACGGGGTGGCGGAACGCAAGGCCCCACGGCAGCTGATCCAGCAGGTGGTGAGCGGCCGCACCCCGCCGATGCCGCGCTTCCAACCCGAGCCCCAGGCCATGGCCGACCTGCTGGCCTATCTCAACGGGCTGGTGTGAGCGCCACACCCCAGCTGGCCGTGGTGCTGGTGGAGCCCGCCGGGCCCCTGAACGTCGGCAGCGTCGCCAGGCTCTGCGCCAATTTCGGGGTGGCGGAGCTGCGCCTGGTGGCCCCCCGCTGCGACCACCTGGGCGAGGAGGCCCGCCGCATGGCCGTGCATGGGGCCTGGGTGCTGGAGCAGGCCCGCCTGTTCCCCAGCCTCAGCGATGCCCTGGCCGACTGCCACCGGGTGGTGGCCACCAGCGGCCGGCGCGCCGGTGAACCCCTGCCCCTGCTAGCCCCGGAGCCGGCCCTGCACTGGCTGGCCGAGGGGCCACCCAGCCCCCGGGCCCTGGTGTTTGGAAGGGAAGACCGGGGCCTCAGCAACGACGAGCTGCTCCAGGCAGGGCGGCTGCTCACCCTGGGCAGCGGTGAGGCCTACAGCTCCCTCAACCTCTCCCACGCTGCAGCCCTGGTGCTGCACACCTGGCACGGCCTCGGAGCTGCTGGCGCCTCTGCGGCGGCCCCAGCCCCGAGCCTGGCCCCCGACCCCGGCGACCGCCGGGCCCTCGAGGCCATGCTCGGCGACGCCGAAGCCCTGCTGCTCGACGTGGGCTTCCTCTATCCCCACACCGCCCACGCCCGCATGGCCAAACTGCGAGCCCTGCTGCAACGGGCCCAGATCTCGGCCGAGGAGGTGGCCCTGGTGCGCGGCATGGTGCGCCAGCTGCGCTGGGCCACTGAGCGGGGGGCTAGCCCTGGCCAGACCCCTTAGCGTCGGTCCACTTCGACTGCATGGCCCTGTGACTGCCGGCCGTTCGCCCCGCAGCCCCAAAAGCCGCTTGGGCCAGCCCCTGCGCCTGGTGTTGCGCTTGATGGTGATGGGCATCGGTCTGGGGGTGATCACCGGCACCAGCCTCAAACTGCTGGCCCCCCGCCTGGCCGAGGGCGCCATCGAGGCCCCCAGCCTCGACGCCGCGGCCGCCAACACTGGCAAGGGGCTCGACCCCGGCCAGTTCGAACCCCGCACCGAGCTGACAGCCCTGAGCCAGCGCTGGGCCCAGCTCGCCGCCGCCCAGAAAGGCCTTCAGAGCTCGGCCTTCCTGCTGGTGCTCGACGACGGTCGCTTCGCCCAACTGCAGCCCGATCTGCCCCTGCCGGCCGCCAGCTCGATCAAAACGCCGATCCTGCTGGCGGGGCTGGAGGAGCTCGACAGCGGCAAGTTGCGCTGGAACGAGCCGCTGCCCCTCACCAAGGAGGTGGTGGGTGGCGGTGCCGGCTGGATGGCGAGCCGGCCGGTGGGCACCCGCTTCCCGTTCTTTGAAGCGGCCACCGAGATGATCCGGGTGAGCGACAACAGCGCCACCAACCTGCTGATCAAGCGCCTGGGCGGCAAAACCGCCCTCAACGCGCGCTTCACCGCCATCGGCCTGCCTTCCACAGCGGTGAACAACTGGCTGCCCGACCTCGAGGGCACCAACACCACCAGCAGCCGCGATCTGGCCCGCTCGATCGCTCTGGTGGACACCGGCGAGAAACTCAGCCCCAGGGCCCGCGATCTGTTTCGGGAAATCATGGGCACCTCCCGCACCAACACCCTGATTCCCCTGGGGCTGCTGCTGGGGCTCGGCAAGGATTCTGCCGACCCCGATAGCGAGCTGCTGAGCTTCGGGGTCACCGCTTACAACAAAACCGGCGACATCGGCATCGCTTACTCCGATGCGGCCCTGATCCAACTGCCCAATGGCCAGCGGGCCGTGGCGGCGTTCATGGTCAAGGGCCCGTTCAACGACCCCCGTTCTGCAGATCTGATCCGTGCCATGGCCGGCGAAGTGTCCAAAACCCTGATAGGCCGCAAATGAACCCCACCTCAGGGCGGCGACGCGCCCGCCTACCCCTGCTGCTGCTGGCCGTCCTGGCCGCCCCCACCAGTGCGCTGGGCCAGATAGCCCCCACAAAGCCCACCGCTCCAGCTCCCGTGCTGCGCCCCCAAACCGTGGCGCCCCTCAGCGGCAGCCTCGACCGGGTGCTGCTGGTGAACGACAACAACCCCGAACTGATCCGCGAGCCGGGGATCCTGCTCTCCACCTTCCCCGGCAGCGGCCGCGGCGTGCCCTCGGCCCACTTGGATGTGGCCCTCAGCGGCCGCTTCGACCTGTTCAGCCACCACGTGTATGCCGGCAAGCCGGAGAGCCTGGATTCCACCCTGTGGCTGGCGGTGCTGGCGGCTCCCCGCGGGCCGGAGCCGGTGATGTTGAAACTGCTGAGCGGCTCCACGGCGCTGTCCCAGGCGGTGGAGCCCGGCCAGGCCAGTGCGCCCTTCCTGCCGCTGCCAGCCCTGATGGCCCAGGGCAGCACGCCGGTGTGGGCCGGACCCGGCAGCCGGGTGGCCACCGAGCTGCTGGCCCGCCAGCGCAGCCCCCAACTGCCCGCCAGCTGGACCCTGCCGCCCGGCGCCCCCAGCACCCTGGTGGTGCTGCCCCTGCCGGTGCGGGGCCTCGACCCCCTGCTCAACGGCCTCAACCTGCAGATGCGCCTGGAGAGCTCCGGCCCCGTGAGCCTGGCCACCCTGGCCGCCTTCGGCAGCGGCAACCAGCCGCCTGCCGCGAGCACCTGGGCCGCGCTGCTGGAGGGGGGCCTGAGCCCCCGGGAGCACGCCCCCACCCCCCGGGGCAGCAAGGGCGGAATGGTGTACTCGCGGGTGAGTGGGGTGCAGGTGGGCAGCGTCTGGCGCACCCGCCTCACCGATCCCGGCCAGAGGTGGCTGAGCGTGCGCCGGGCGCCGATCTCCTGGCCGATCAGCAGCCTGGAGCGCGGCACCCTGGGCACCGGCCAGGTGCAGACCGCCGAGCTGCAGGCCTTCTACCCCGGCACGGCCTGGGCCGCCCACGGCAACTATGGCGTCGAATACGACCTGAGCATCCCCCTGCGCAACGACACGGCCAAGCCGGTGGCACTGCAGCTGGCGCTGGAATCGCCGATCAAGGGCGACAGCGCAGCAGGCGGGCTGCGCTTCCACAGCATTGGCGGCATCACTAGTGGCAGCCGACCGGTGATGTTCCGCGGCACGGTGGAGGTGACGGGACTCGATGGCGAGCCTTCCGCCTCGGGGGCCCCCGTGCGCCCCGCCGGTCGGCGCAGCTTTCACCTGGTGCAGCGGGCCGGCGAGCCGGGGCCCGCCCTGGGCACGGTGAGCCTGGCGCCGGGGGCCAGCCGCCAGCTGCAGGTGCGGCTGATCTATCCGGCCGATGCCACCCCGCCCCAGGTGCTCAGCCTGCTGCCCGTGCCAGAGCCAGCTGTGAAACAATCCAAAACCACTTCAGCCAGCCATCCGTGACGCCAGCCCCCCGCAAGCGCAGGGTTTTCCCCTTCACCGCGATCGTCGGGCAGGAGGAGATGAAGCTGGCCCTGCTGCTCAACGTGATCGATCCGCGCATCGGCGGCGTGATGATCATGGGCGACCGCGGCACGGGCAAATCGACCACGATCCGGGCCCTGGCCGACCTGCTGCCCGAGATCGACGTGGTGGCGGGCGACCCTTACAACAGCTCCCCAGACGACCCCGACCTGCAAAGCGCTGAGGTGCGCGCCCGCGCCGAGCAGGGCGAGGAGCTGCCGGTGGAGCCCCGCCAGGTGCCGATGGTCGACCTGCCCCTGGGCGCCACCGAAGACCGCCTCTGCGGCACGATCGACATCGAAAAGGCCCTGAGCGAAGGCGTGCGCGCCTTTGAGCCGGGCCTGCTGGCCAAGGCCAACCGCGGCCTGCTCTACGTGGACGAGGTGAACTTGCTGGACGACCACCTGGTGGACGTGCTGCTGGATTCGGCAGCCTCCGGCTGGAACACCGTGGAGCGCGAGGGCGTCAGCGTGCGCCACCCGGCCCGCTTCGTGCTGATCGGCTCCGGCAACCCGGAGGAGGGCGAACTGCGGCCCCAGCTGCTCGATCGCTTCGGCATGAGCGTGGAGGTGCGCACCGTGCGCGATCCCGAGCTGCGGGTGCAGGTGGTGGACCAGCGCACCAACTTCGACAGCGATCCCGACAGCTTCAACAACGCCGTGCAAACCACCCAGGACGCCCTGCAGGCGCGGGTGGTGGACGCCCAGCAGCGGCTGCCGCACGTGGCCATCGACGACGACCTGCGCATTCGCATTTCGGCGGTGTGTGGCGAGCTGGACGTGGATGGCCTGCGCGGCGACATCGTCACCAACCGCGCCGCCCGCGCCCTGGCAGCCTTTGAGGGCCGCACCGAGGTGAGCGAAGACGACATCGCCCGGGTGGTGGCCTGCTGCCTGCGCCACCGGCTGCGCAAGGACCCCCTCGAGCAGATCGACTCGGGCGACCGGGTGGTCAAGGTGTTCTGCAAGGTGTTCGAGCGCCCCGACAGCAGCGACCGCAGCGCCTTCGAGCTGGCCTTGGCGGCTTAAGCGGCCGCCCATCACAGCGCTGGAAGGACATCCGAAACCGGCATTGATAACGGCATATGATGTCGATATCAATCTTGACCGCGGAGGCGCGGGCCCGATGCGCACGATCATCGATCTGCCCGATGCCGATCGGGAACGGCTCGACAGCCTCTGCCGCCAGCGCGGTCTGTCCCGCGCCGAAGGCCTGCGCCAGGCCCTGCGCAGCTGGCTGGACCACCAGGGCGTTCAGCACCAGAGCGTCTTTGGCCTGTGGCGCAACCGCCCGGAAGATTCCCTGAGCCTGGAGCGGGCGCTACGCAGCCAATGGGAGCGCTGACGTGGCCGCTGGGATTGCAGCTGCAGGGCTGCTGCTCGACTCCAACATCCTGATCGATCTCTTACGCGGGGAAGCCCAGGCCCTCGCCTGGATCGAAACCCACGCCGGGGCTGCCTCGATCAGCGTGATCAGCTGGATGGAAATCCTGGTGGGCTGCCGCGATGACGAATTGGGCGCCGTGGAACCCTGGCTGAGCAGCTTTCCGCGCCTGGAGCTGACCCAGGCCATCGCCCGGGAGGCGGTGGCCTGCGGCCGCAGCCTGGGCCTGAAAATCCCTGACGCCATCATCCTCGCTACGGCGCGCTGCCATCGCCTGCAGCTGGTGACCCGCAACGCCCGCGATTTCCCGGAGTCCCTCGGCGGTGTGCGAGTTCCGTACCGACTCAGCCCCGAGGACTGAGCCATGCGCATCCTCGGCATCGATCCCGGCCTGGCCCGCGTGGGCTACGGGGTGATCGAGGTGGAGAGCGAGCGGGGCCGCAGCGGCCGCCAGGCGCTGCTCGATTGCGGCATCCTGCGCACCGAGCCCGGCCGCAGCGAGGGGGAGCGGATGGTGGAGATCGCCCGCGACCTGCGGGTGCTGATCCGCACCTGGCGGCCCGAGCTGGCGGTGGTGGAGAAGTTTTTCTTCTACCGCTCCAGCACCACCATCGCCGTGGTGCAGGCCCGCGGCGTGCTGATGATGACCCTGGCGCGCTTCAAGGTGCCGGTGGTGGAGTTTCCGCCGATGCAGATCAAGCAGGCCCTCACCGGCCACGGCCATGCCCAGAAAGACGAGGTGCTTGAGGCGGTGATGCGCGAGCTCAACCTCGACACCCCACCCCGGCCCGATGACGCCGCCGACGCCCTCGCCGCCGCCCTGACGGGCTGGTTCCAGCGATGAGCGCCGCGGATGACGCCACCGCCAGCACCAAAGCCACGCTGCGGCGGCAGTTCCGCGCCCAGCGCCAGGCCCTGCTGCCGGCGGCACAGCCCGCTATCGAGGCCCAAGCGCTGCGGCACGTGCCCGGGCTGCTGGCCCCGGATCAGCTCCTGGGGCTCTACTGGCCCCTGCCCGGCGAGGTGGATCTGCGGGTCCTGCGGAGCCTGCTGCCCGGCCGGGTCGCCCTGCCGGCCATCACCCACGCCGCAGGGGATGGTGATTCCCAACTGGTGTACCGGCCCTGGCACGACGCAGAGGCCTTGGCGCCCGATGGCTGCGGTATCCCCGCCCCAGCAGGAGAGCTGAGCGCTGGCGGGCTGGGAGGGGGCGGGCTGGACCCGGAGATGCTGGGCCTGCTGCTGATTCCGGCCCTGGCCTGCGACGCTGCCGGGATTCGGCTCGGTTATGGCGGCGGCTGGTACGACCGGCTGCGAGCCAATCCGGCCTGGGCGCGGGTGCCGGCGCTGGCTGTGCTGCCCCGGGGCTGCCGGGTGGAGCAACTGCCCCGCGACCCCTGGGACGTGCCGCTGCAGGGCTGGCTGGATGAAAACGGGCCCGACTGGCTCGATCCCGCGCCTCGGTGTTAAACCGGTGGAACATGTTGTTGAACAACTTGTTCAACAAAGGCTTCACGAGCGGCGCAGTAGCTGCCCCCGTTTGCCAGGATCAAAACCATTCTTCCAGCACCGCTTTGGACCTGTCTGCGTCGCGCATCCCCAGCAGCCACGCCTCAGCCCCTGAGCAGGTGCTGGCCGCTGAACTGCAGGAGCGGGGCCAGAGCAACGACGCCCTCTCGATGATGGTGAGCTCGATGGTGCGGATGGTGCAAGCCGGCAAAAGCAGCGATAGTCGCTGGAAAGCGTCCTGATCCAGCCATGACCCTGCTCCATCCAGTGGTCGGCTTCACCGCCGCCAGCAGCCTCGCGGCGGTTGCAGCCCTGCTGATTGGGCCAGCCCCGGCCCACAGCCATGCCCTGGAAAGCAGCCTCGAGCGATTGAGCAGCCTCACCGACCAATTGGTGCTCGACAGCCGCTTCGGCAACGGCGAACCGGCCGATGATGCGGTGGTGCGGCTGGTGCCACCGGGCGGCACCCCGATCGACGTAGGCCGCACCGACGCCAACGGCCAGCTGCGCTTCCGCCTGCCCCCAGGGGCCAACGCCGCCTGGGAAGTGCAGGTGGACAAGGGTCCTGGGCACCGCGACTACCTGGAAGTGCCCGGCGCCAGCCCCACCACCACCAGCTCACGCGCCGCTGGCTGGCAGCCGCTGGCCTTCAGCGGCAGCGGTGGTGTCTTGGGCGTTGGTGTCCTGGGCGTTGGAGCCATGGGTGGGACGCTGGCCTGGCGCCGCGGCCGGCGCACCGGACGCCGCTGATGGCAGCAGCCCCCACCGGCAGCCCTGCCCTCGACCAGATCGTGGCGCGTTTGGCCGGCACGGCCGATCCCCGGCGGCGCTACGAATACGTGCTGTGGCTGGCCAAGAAGCTCGAGCCCCTTCCGGAAGAATTTCGCCACGACGCCTTCAAGGTGAAGGGCTGTGTCTCCCAGGTGTTTGTGGTGGGGGAACTGGTGGACGGCAAGCTCCACTGGCGCGGCGATTCCGATGCGGCGATCA
The DNA here is from genome assembly GCF_024346415.1 of Cyanobium sp. Aljojuca 7D2. Taxonomy (NCBI): domain Bacteria; kingdom Bacillati; phylum Cyanobacteriota; class Cyanophyceae; order Synechococcales; family Prochlorococcaceae; genus Cyanobium; species Cyanobium sp. Aljojuca 7D2. Next base: position 168,142 of record NZ_JAGQCX010000003.1, on the reverse strand, counting down.
CCAAGGGGCTGCTGGCCCTGCTGATCCAAGGACTGCAGGGGCTGACGCCCGAGCAGGCCACCGCCATCGATCCAGCCTTCATCGCCGCCACCGGTCTGCAGGCCAGCCTCACGCCGTCGCGGGCCAACGGCTTCCTCAACATCCTGCGGCTGATGCAGGCCCAGGCCCAGGCGCTGGCGGCCTGATTTCGTCACAGGCGGGCTGATTTCTAGGATCGCCGCACTGCAATCCCCCAGCGCATGACCATCGGCATCGGCTTGCTCGGCCTCGGCACGGTGGGGGCAGGCGTGGCCGGAATCCTGGCGACCCCCTCGGGGCGCCATCCGCTGGTGGCAGAACTGGACCTGCGTCGAGTGGCGGTGCGCGACCTGGCCCGGCCGCGGCCCGTGGAGCTGGCAGCTGAGCTACTCACCACCAACCCGGAGGCGGTGATCGATGACCCCGCCGTGGACATCGTGGTGGAGGTGATGGGTGGGCTGGAGCCGGCCCGCTCCCTGATCCTGCGGGCGATCGCCGCCGGCAAGCCGGTGGTGACCGCCAACAAGGCCGTGATCGCCCGCTACGGCGAGGAGATCGCCGCGGCCGCCGCCAAGCAGGGCGTGTATGTGCTGATCGAAGCGGCCGTGGGTGGCGGCATACCGATCATCGAGCCGCTCAAGCAGTCCTTGGGTGCCAACCGCATCCAGCGGGTAAGCGGGATCATCAACGGCACCACCAACTACATCCTCAGCCGCATGGCGGCCGAGGGCGCCGCCTACTCCGATGTGCTGGCCGAGGCCCAGAGCCTGGGCTACGCCGAAGCCGATCCCGCCGCTGATGTGCAAGGCGGCGACGCCGCCGACAAGATCGCCATCCTGGCGGGCCTGGCCTACGGCGGCAGCGTGCCCCGGGCCGCCATCCCCACCGAAGGCATCGATCGGCTGGAGGCCCGCGACGTGGCCTATGCCGCCCAGCTGGGCTACGTGGTGAAGCTGCTGGCGGTGGCCCAGGCCATGCCCAGCGCCGAAGCCCCAACCAGCGCCCAGACCGAACAGCTGCTGGATGTGCGCGTGCATCCCACCCTGCTGCCCAAAGCCCATCCGCTGGCCGGGGTGAACGGGGTGAACAACGCGATCCTGGTGGAGGGGGATCCGGTGGGCCAGGTGATGTTTTACGGCCCGGGAGCTGGCGCTGGCCCCACCGCCTCCGCCGTGGTGGCCGACATCCTCAACATCGCCGGCATCCGCCAGGCCACCGCAGGCTCAGCCAAGCCCCCCCTCGATCCCCTGCTGGCCGCGGGCAGCTGGCGGGCCTGCCGCCTGGTGGACAGCGCCGAGACGACCCACCGCAACTACGTGCGGCTGCGCACCAGTGACGAGGCCGGCGTGATCGGCAAGATCGGCACCTGCTTCGGCGAAGCGGGCGTGTCGATCCAGTCGATTGTGCAGTTCGAAACCCAGAGCGCGGGCGACGCCGAGATCGTGGTGATCACCCACGACGTGTGCGAAGCCAACTTCCGACAGGCCCTCGCCGCCATCGAAGCCCTGGCAGGCGTGCACACCATCGCCGCCTGCCTGCGCACCCTGTAGAAGCAGCCTCGCTATCGTGATAGCAGTGGAGCGTGGCTGCGGTGGCTCAGCTTTTGGTGCGCAACCTGGATGAAGCGGTCAAGGAGGCCCTGCGCCTCCGCGCGCGACGCCATGGCCGCAGCATGGAGGAGGAGGCGCGGCTGATCCTCAGCCAGGCAACCCAAGATCAGGACCCAGCCACGACGCCTGCGGGGCTGGGCCTCGGAAGCCGCATGGCCGCACTGTTTGCGGGCCTTGGGCTGGACGACGCGATTCCGCAATGGGAAGGCCAAGAGGCTGAACCAGCCGATTTCCGTGGATGAGCCTGCGGGAAGCCGATGATCTTGCTGGATACCAATGTGGTGTCTGCGCTGATGCAGAACCGCCCCAACCTGGATGTTGTGCGCTGGCTCGATGGGCAGTCAGCTGACGAGGTGTGGCTTCCCAGTGTTGTGGTGTTTGAGCTGCGCTACGGCCTGGTCACGCTGCCTCTGGGTGCTCGCCGCACCCAGCTTGAGCAGGGGCTGGAGCAGCTCCTGAGCCAACTGGTGCAGGGCAGAATTGCCCCACTGGATGGATTGGCAGCCCAGAGGGCGGCGCAGCTGGCTGCGCACCGCAAATCCAAGGGCACACCTGTTGATCTGCGCGACACCCTGATCGCCGGCATTGCCTTGGCCCGTTGCGCCTCGTTGGCGACACGCAACGTGCGCCATTTTCAGGATCTTGACCTGGCGGTGGTCAATCCATTTCGCGACTGATCAACGCCATCAGGTCTGCAAATCGCCACCCGCTGGGCGAAGGGCCCCATGACAGGCCACAGTGGGTGCATCAATCTGAAGCAATCATTAAGACGTTTCCCGCCCGGTGACTGTGACGATCCCCTCACCAGGCCGGCCTTGGTAGCGACACGAACAGTTTCAGCTCCCGTAGGACCCTCAGGATTGCGTTGTGTAAAGGGCCCCCTCTACAACCCTTCACTGCTCTGTCCCGATTCCCACCCTCCAGCCCCGTCATCCATCCATTCGGCATCCATCGCCGCCTTCCCCTATGACCGGTCCCACCTGCTCCACTGCCGCACCCGCCCTTCACCAGGGCGCTTGCGTGCACCTCGGCAGCGATGAGCAGCTCTACCAGGTGATCGGCATCGACGACCATCACGACCGCTGCTGGCTGCGCCGCTGGCCCCTGGACCGCCAGGGCTCGGAGGTGTTTGAAATTTCCCTGCAACAGGTGCGTCCGGCCCGGCCCCATCGGTCTTGAATGACATCGCTTTGACGGCCGCCCCTTGCCCCGCGCTCTGCGGCTGAACCGCATCCAGGCTGCAGCCCTGCTGGTGGCCGGCCTGGGGATAGGTTTTTCCCTCGGGGGCTGCCAACCCGGCCAAGGCACCAACGCCTCCCACCAGGCCAGCAACCGCCTGGTGGTGGCCAGCAAGAACCGCATCGACACGGTCGATCCCGCGGGCGCTTACACCTTCGGCGCCATGCAGCTGCTGAGCGCTATCGGCGATCCGCTGTATGCGATCAACCCCCGCGGCCAGCTGGAGCCGCGGCTGGCGGTGGCCCTGCCCCAGCTCAGCGCCGACGGCCTCACCGCTCGGGTGGAGCTGCGCCAGGGGGTGCGCTTCCACGACGGCACGCCGTTTGACGCGGCGGCGATGGTGTTCACGCTTGAGCGGTTCCTGGCGATCGGCAAGCTCAGCTACCTGCTCGGCGATCGGGTGAGCGGCGTGCAGGCCGTGGGGCCCCACACCATCGAGCTGACCCTTAAGCGCCCCTACAGCGCCCTGGCCGAGCTGCTCAGCGCCGTGAATCTCACGCCACTCTCCCCCAGCGCCTACCGCAAGCACCGCCGCAGCTTCCTCAACGACCGCTTCGTGGGCACGGGGCCCTACCGGCTCAGCTTCTTCACCGACCAGCAGCAGCGGCTGGAGCCCTTCGCCGGCTACTGGGGGCCCAAGCCCGCCAACGGCGGCATCGATCTGGTGGCCCTGAGCAACTCCACCGCCCTGTTCGGCGCCCTGCAGAGCGGCGAGGTGGATGTGCTGCTCTCCACCAGCCTGGAGATCGACCAGCAGGCGGCCCTGCGGCGGCGGGCGGCAGCAGGGGCGTTGCGGGAGGGCAGCGGACCAGCCCTGGAGATCGGCTACCTCACCCTGCTCACCGACCAGCCGCCGCTCAACGATCCGCGCCTGCGCCAGGCCGTGGCCTACAGCCTTGATCGCAGCACGATCAGCCGCCGGGTGACCCTTGGGCTGCGGCCGCCGCTGCACGACCTGGTGCCCCCCAGCCTCAAAGGCGCCGATCCCACCGCCTGGCCGGGCTACAACCCGGCCAAGGCGCGCCAGCTCTACCGCCAGGCCGGCTACTGCCAGGGCAAACAGCTCAGCCTGCCGCTCACCTTCCGCTCCAACGTGCCCGCCGACAAGTTGTTTGCCCTCACCTGGCAGGCCCAGCTGAGGCAGGATCTGGGCGATTGCGTCGCCCTGGAGGTGACTGGCATGGAGGCCACCACCGCCTACCGCCAGCTGGGCGATGGTGCCTTCCCGCTGATCCTGCTGGAGTGGATGGGCGACTTCCCCGACGCCGACAACTACCTGGTGCCGCTGCTGGGCTGCGACCAGGCCGAAGGCGAGCGCTGCCGCAAGGGCGCCGCGGCCGCAAGCGGCAGCTTCTGGAGCCGGCCCGGGCTGCAGCAGGAGCTGGAGCGCAGCGCCGCCCTGGCGGGTCCGGCGCGCACGGCCCTGCTGCGCCGCATCCAGCGCCAAACCGCTGCCGCCAACCCCTACCTGCCGGTGTGGCTGGTGGCACCGCGGGCCTGGGCCCAGCGCCAGGTGAGCCAACCCCGCTTCGATGGCTCCGGCCGGCTGCTACTGCAAGAGCTGCGCCGCACCAACGCATCAACGGCTGGAGGTGGCGTGCGATGAGCCGGCGTCGCGCTCTGCTGCGTTATCTGGCGGCCCGATTGGCCCTGGCGCCCGTGATGCTGTGGCTGATCGCCAGCCTGGTGTTCCTGCTGCTGCGGGTGGCGCCGGGCGATCCGATCGATGCCCTGCTCGGCACCCGCGCCCCCGAGAGCGCCCGCGCCGCCCTGCGGGCCCAGCTGGGCCTCGACCAACCGCTGCTGCAGCAATACGGATCCTTCCTGAGCAAGCTGCTGCACGGCGATCTGGGCGCCTCGCTCACCAACCAGCAACCGGTGACCGACGTGATCCGCCAGAGCCTGCCGGCCTCCCTGGAGCTGGGGGTGGTGGCCCTGCTGCTGGCGGCCGTGGTGGGCCTGGCGGTGGGCTTCTCCGGCATCGCCCGCCCCGAAGGGAAGCTCGATCTGGCTGGCCGCCTCTACGGCATCGGCACCTATGCCCTGCCGCCCTTCTGGGCGGCGATGGTGGTGCAGCTGGTGTTTGCGGTGTGGCTGGGCTGGCTGCCGGTGGGGGGCCGCTTCCCGCCCACGCTGCTGCCGCCGGAGGGCAGCGGCTTCTACCTGTTCGACAGCCTGCGCAGCGGCCTGGCCACGGGCCAGTGGCAGCAGCTGGTGGGCAGCGTGCGGCATCTGGTGCTGCCGGCGGCCACCCTGGGTGTGCTGCTGAGCGGCATCTTCGCCAATGCGCTGCGGCTCAACCTGCGCCGCGCCCTTAGCTCCGACTACGTGGAAGCGGCCCGCAGCCGCGGCCTGGGCGAAGCCCGGGTGGTGCTGCGCCACGCCCTGCCCAACGCCCTGCTGCCGGTGCTGACGATCACGGGCATCACTGTGGCGTCGCTGATCGGCGGGGCGCTGCTGATCGAGGTCACCTACTCCTGGCCCGGCATCGCCTTCCGGCTGCAGGAGGCGATCGCCCAGCGCGACTACCCCCTGGTGCAGGGGATCGTGGTGGTGGTGGCGGGCCTGGTGGTGCTGGTGACGGTGGTGGTGGATGCGCTGGTGGCCCTGCTCGACCCGCGCATCAGCTTCTGAAAGATCAAGGCAATGGAATCTGCTGGCGCCAGCGGCGGGCCTGATTGCGGTCGAGCACGTAGGCGCGCACGCCGTCCTGGTCGCGGCGCTGGGGCGAGAGCAGCAGCGGGTGCTCCAGGCCCTGGAGGAATTCGGTGGTGAGGTTGAGCAGCAGGGCCTGCACCTTGAGGGGCTCGATGCCCACCAGCTCATTGCCAAGGCGGAACAACACTTCACCACGGTTATCGATGCGAACCGGCGAAAAGTGGCTGGCGCCCTCCACCAGCACCAGGCGGCTGCGGGGGTGGCGGGCCCCGGCGAACACCGCCAGCTGCTCCTGCTCCGGCGGCGTGACCAGATCTAGCCCGCCACCCACCAGCAGCACCGGCACATTGAGATCCTCCAGGCCCCGGTAGGGCCAGAGCAGGCTGCCGAAGCCGTTGAAGGCCACCACCCCCAGCAGGGGCGACGACGCGGACGCCGTTGCAGGCAAAAGGCCAGGGCTCGCAGCCCCATCGCCGGTGACCTGGGGCAGCTGGCACTGCAGCAGCCGCGACAGGTTGGTGAGCGGCAGCGACGCCAGGGCGCGTTCGCAGCGGCGGCCCAGACCCAACTCCGGCACCAAACCTGCACCCATCAGTGCCGCCAGCCCACCGAGGGAATGGCCGATCAGCACCACTCCCTGCTCCCCGGCCGGCGCGGGACCAAACGGCGGCAGCTGGCCGTCGCGCTGGGCATCGAACACAGCCTGCAGATCGGCCAGGCGCTGGGGCAGGGTTTCGGCGCCGGGGGGCGGTGCATCACCGAGCAAGGAGGCCTGAAGGGCTTGCTGATCGCTGCCGGGATGCTCCACCACCAGCACGGGCCAGCCGCGATCAGCCAGGGCGGCCGCCAGCCAACTGAGCTGGTCGGGGCTGCCGCCCAGGCCTGGCATCAGCAGCACCCAAGGGCCCTGGCGGGCCTGCTGCGCAGGCCAGAGTTCCAGCGGCACGGGCGTCACCCGGTGGGGCACGGCCAACTGCAGCCGCTGGGGGTGGCGCCGCACCACGTTGGTGAAAGCCAGGGCCCGGGAGCTGCGCCGGGGCAGGGGCAGCTGGCGCAATTGGGCCAGGGCGCTGTTCTGGCGCTGGAGCTGGCTGCGCCACTGGCTGGCCAGCTCCAGCAACCCGTCGATGCGCAGGGTGACGCTGGGAACCGGCAGGGCTCGCAACAGCTCCAGACTGGACACGCTGCTTTGACGCTCCAGCAGCTGGCGCAGGCTGCTGAGCAGCAGTGGCGCCGTGCTGCGGCTATTTGGGGTGGTCAGCAGGGTGCCGGCCTCCTTGAGCATCTGCTCGCCGGTCCAGCTGTTGATCAGCTCCAGGCCGAAACTGCGATCGCGCAGCAAGGGCGCCTGCAGCAGGCGGATCAGGTCGCGGCGACTGGTGGGCTCGAGCAGGTTGAGCCACACGGCCAGATCGCCGCCCACGGCTCCGGGCGGGCTGGCCTGGTCGGGCTGGCGGGCCCAGGCCTCGAGCGCCACCAGATCGATCGGCACCTCCAGCCCATCGAGTTGCAGCCTCAGCTCCTCGGCAGCCCGCACCGGTGCCGGGGCCCACATGGCCCACGCCGCCAGCAGGGCTGGCAACCCGGCCAGGGCGGCCCGGCGGCAAGGCGAGGGGAGGCGCAAATCCAGCGGCATGGGTGCTCCAGTCTCCCCCCTCCGGGCCGCGGCAGCAGACTGAAACCCAACTGACTGCGCTGTTGCTTGAGCCCACCCCACCGCCTGAGCCCAAGCCTCCTGTCCTGGCTGGCCCAGTTTCCAAAGGCCCTGCGGGAGGTGGCCCTGGTGCGGCTGGTGGCCTCGCTGGGGGCCGGTGGCGTGCTGTATCTGACGCCGATCGTGTTTCACCAGGAGGCCTTCAGCGCCCAGGCGGTAACCCAGGGGCTGGCGCTGGCGGCCCTGGCGGGCACGGTGGGACGGTTTCTGAGCGGCGCGCTGCTGGACCGGGGGCTGCCCTGCTCGATCCCGGTGCTGCTGGGGGCCGTGGCGGCTCTGCTGGGCGATGTTCGGCTGCTGGGCACGAGCGCCTTCGGCGGTTATATCCAGGGCCAACTGATGCTGGGCATCGCCGCTGGGCTCTACTGGCCGGCGATCGAGCTGGCGGTGCCCCTGGGCTGCCGAATGGGGCCGGCACCGATCCCGTCGGCCCGGGGCTATGCGTTGGCGCGTAGCGCCGATGCGGCGGGCATCGCCGGTGGGGCGCTGCTGGGAGCCCTGCTGGCGGCGGGCGGGCGGCTGCGGGGCATCTATTTGGTGGACATCGCCTGCCTGGTAGCAGTAGTGGTGCTGCTGCTGCGCCAGCCCCTGCCGCGGCCCGAACCCCCCAGCAGCAATCCGGCCGACCAAACCCCCTGGCGCCAGTGGCTGCCGCCGCTGCTGCCGGTGCTGGCGATCAGCCTGCTGGCCACGTCGCTGCCGGCGCTGATGCAGAGCGCTCTGCCGCTGGATCTGGTGCGCGGCGGACTGGAGCGGGCGGCGATGCCCGAGAGCCTGGGGGCGCTGCTGGTCGGCCTGCAGCTGGGGCTGCTGGTGCTGATCCAGTGGCCGGTGGGGCAGGCCCTGGCGAAGCGGCCGGTGGCCCATGGGCTGGGGCTCAGCCTGGCCTGCTTCGCGGCGGGCACGGTGCTGCTGGCCTTCTCGGCGCTGAGCAGCCTCGGCCTGTGGCTGGTGCTGCTGGCCCAGCTGCCGCTAGCCCTGGGTGCGGCAGCCTTCCTGCCGATTGCCACCGAAGCGGTGATCGAGCTCAGCCCCCGCGAGCACCAGGGGCTGGCCATGGCCCTGTTTTCCCAGTGCTTTGCCCTCAGCGCCCTGGCAGCGCCGCTGCTGGCCGGCCTGGCCCTCGATGCTCAGCGCCACGCCGGCGGCCTCTGGATCGTGATGACCCTGCTCTGCCTGGCGGCGCTCAACCTGGTGAAGCGGCTCAGGCCGCGGCCGGCGGCTCAGGAGACGCCTGGGGGGCGTGCTTAGCCACCCAGGCCTCGTGGGGCAGGGGCTCGGTGCCGTACTCCCAGTCGTCGTAGTCGGGATCGTTGCGGATCTTCTGGTGCAGCTCCTTCTGCACCTCAAAATCGTGCTGCACGTCGAGGGGGGTGTCGTGGTGGGGGGCGGGTTGCTGGGCCGGATCCGTCATGGCACCACAGGACTTCTTTCTCCCATTCTGAAGCACCCCGGTAGCAGCGACTGACGTTAAGGGCTCGAACGGGATGGGCTGGTCAGTGATGGGAGCGAAAAACTGTGGGGGATTCTGTACAGCTGCACAAAATCCTCAACGTGAGAAAACCCGCCAGCTCCAGGCTCCTCACACGTTGAACAAAAACTCCATCACGTCGCCCTCGGCCACCACATACTCCTTGCCTTCGGCCCGCAGCCAGCCCTTGTTGCGCGCTTCGGCCAGCGAACCGGCCTCCAGCAGCTGCTGGGTGCCGATGGTCTGGGCACGGATGAAGCCGCGCTCAAAGTCGGTGTGGATCACACCGGCGGCCTGGGGGGCGGTCATGCCGGCCTGGATGGTCCAGGCGCGGGTTTCCTTCTCACCGGTGGTGAAATACGTGCGCAGGCCCAGCAGGGCGTAGGTGGCGCGGATCAGGCTCTGCAGGCCCCCCTCCTCCACCCCCAGGCCGGCGAGGAATTCGGCGCGATCCTCCTCCGGCAGCTCGATCAGCTCGGCCTCCACCTGGGCCGAGATCCGCACCGTGCCGGCGCCCTCCTTCACCGCCAGGGCCGCCACTTCCTCGCAGTAGGCGTTGCCGCTGGCCAGATCGTCTTCGCTCACGTTGGTGGCGTAGATGATCGGCTTGGCGGTGAGCAGGCCCAGGGGCTTCACCATCACGGCTTCCTCCTCGCTCAGGCTCACGCTGCGGGCGGCACCACCGGCCTCCAGCACCGCCTGAATGCGCTCGAGGGCGGCATCCTCAGCCTGGGCCTCCTTGCTGGTGCGCACCTGTTTCTTCAGGCGCTCGCGCCGCTTCTCCACCTGGGCCAGATCGGCCAGGCCCAGCTCCAGGTTGATCACCTCGGCATCGCGGGCCGGGCCTACCGAGCCGCTCACATGAATCACGTCGTCGTTGTCGAAGCAACGCACCACGTGCACGATCGCGTCCACCTCGCGGATGTTGGCCAGAAATTTGTTGCCCAGGCCTTCGCCCTGGCTGGCCCCTTTCACCAGGCCGGCGATATCCACAAACTCCACCTTGGTGGGGATGATCTCCTTGCTGCGGCTCAGATCCGAGAGCTGCTGCAGGCGCGGATCCGGCACCGACACAATGCCCGAGTTGGGCTCGATCGTGCAGAAGGGATAGTTGGCGGCTTCGGCCTGGGCATTGGCCACCAGGGCGTTGAACAGGGTCGACTTGCCCACGTTGGGCAGGCCGACGATTCCGGCTTTGAGCATGGCTGAAATCTACGGGCCGCAGGTCAAGCCATCCAGCAGCGAAACTGGAGGCCACTGCCCCACAGGCCGATTCCCACCCTCATCCCATCGCCGGCCGTGTCCAGACAGTCCGTGGTTCCAGGAGCAGCCACCAGCCCCAGCGCCAATCCGCCGCCCCGGCCGCGCTGGCAGCGACGGCGCGTGTGGGCGGCTGCGGCCGCTGGGCTGGTGCTGTTGGGAGGCCTCGCCGTGGTGCAGCGCCAACGCAGCGCCGGCAACACCAATCTCGCCCCCTACACCGTGCTGGCCGAATCGGGCGACCTGCCCGGCGTGGTGAGTGCCAGTGGTGAGCTGGAGGCTGAAAAGCGGGTGAATGTGAGCCCCAAACGCCAGGGGGTGATCGAGAAGCTGTTTGTGGAGGAGGGCGATCCGGTGCGTCGAGGCCAGGCCCTGGCCCGCATGGATCGCGGCGACCTCGACGACCGGCTGGCCGAGCTCCAAGCCCAGCTGCGCTCCGCCCAGGCCCAGCTGGTGCGCAGCCGCAGCGAGCTGGAGCGCAACGAGCGCCTCTACCGCCAGAACGCCATCAGCCTCAGCGACTACAACAGCGTGCGCAGCACCTTCCTGGTGGACCAGGCCGCCATGCAGGCCAGCCGCCAGCGGCTTGAAGCACGCCAGGTGGAGCAAGCCGACCTGATCGTGCGCGCCCCCTTCGATGGGGTGGTGACGCAGCGCTTCGCCGATCCCGGCGCGTTTGTGACCCCCACCACCACCGCCTCGGCCACCGCCGGTGCCACCAGCTCCTCGATCGTGGAGCTGGCCCAGGGCCTCGAGGTGGTGGCCAAGGTGCCCGAAAGCGACATCGGCCGGGTGCGGCTGGGCCAAAGCGCCACGGTGCGGGTGGATGCCTTTCCCGACCAGCGTTTTGAAGCGCGGGTCAAGCGCATCACGCCCCGGGCGGTGAAGCTCAACAACGTCACCTCCTTCGATGTGGTGCTGCGCCTGGTGGGCGACACCGCCCAGCTGCGCATCGGCATGACCGCCGACGTGGGCTTCCAGACCGGCCAGGTGCAGGCCGACACCCTCGTGCCCACCGTGGCGATCGTGACCGAGTCGGGCCGGCCGGGGGTGCTGCTGGTGGGCAAGAACAACCAGCCCAACTTCCAACCGGTGGAGCTCGGCATCAGCAGCGGCAAAAACACCCAGATCCTCTCGGGCCTCAAGAGCGGCACCCGGGTGTTCATCGACCTACCGCCCTGGGCCAAGAAGCGCCCCTAAGCCAGGAAGGTGCGGGCGGCCTCAACGATCCGACCTGAGGCCTGGCCGTCGCCGAAGGGGTTGTGGGCCCGGGCCATGGCCTCGTAGGCGGCGGGATCATCAAGCAGCCGGCTGGCTTCCGCCACGATGTCGGCGCTGTCGGTGCCAATCAACCGGGCCGTGCCGGCCTCCACCGCCTCCGGCCGCTCGGTGGTGCGGCGCAGCACCAGCACCGGCTTGCCCAGCGATGGAGCCTCCTCCTGCAACCCGCCGGAATCGCTCAGCACCAGGGTGGCGCCGCGCATCGCCGCCACCAGCTGGTCGTAGTCGAGCGGCTCCACCAGGAAGGCGCGGGGATGGTCGCCGAGCAGGGCCTGCAGGGGCTCGCGCACGGTGGGGTTGCGGTGCAGCGGCAGTAGCAGGGCCGTGTCGGGGTAGCGGTCGAGCAGCTCGCGGAAGCCACGGCCGATGTGCTGCAGCCGCTCACCCCAGTTTTCGCGGCGATGCACCGTGGCCAGGATCACCCGCTGGGTGGCGAAATCGAGGCCGGGAAGCAGGTAGGGCGGCGCCTGCTCCGCCATCAGCAGCAGGGCATCGATCACCGTGTTGCCCGTGGTGAGCACCGTGCCCACCACGCCCGAGGCGCGGCAATTGGCTGCCGACAGGGGCGTGGGGGCGAAATGCAGCTGGGCCAGCTGGGAGATCAACCGCCGGTTGGCCTCCTCGGGGAAGGGGTCGAGCAGGTTGTCGGTGCGCAGCCCGGCCTCCACATGGCCCACCGGGATCTGCTCGTAGAAGGCCGCCAGGGCCGAGGCAAAGGCCGTGGTGGTATCGCCCTGCACCAGCACCAGATCGGGCCGATGGGCGGTGAACTCCTCCTTCAAACCCTGCAAGGCGCCGCAGGTGATGTGGGTGAGGGTCTGCTTGGGGGCCATCAAGGCCAGGTCGTGGTCGGCCGTCAGGCCGAACAGCCCCATCACCTGGCTGACCATCTCGCGGTGCTGGCCGGTGAGCACCACCCGGGTGCGGAAATCCTCGGCCTGCTGAAACGCCCGGATCACCGGCGCCAGCTTGATGGCCTCCGGACGGGTGCCCAGCACGATCGTGACAAGGGGCTTGGACACCAAAGCGCTGCAGACAGGAGGATCCTACGAACGCTGCTGGGAGGGATCCGGGACTGACAGAAACCGCTGCAGCGGCGAAGCTGGGGCGATCCCGGTGGCCGCCGATGACGACCTCGCCCTTTCCCCCCTCCCCCTTCCCGCCGTCACCGTTTCCGCCGGCAGCTCCCCAGGTTCCCGCTGCCACCCGCCCAGCTGCTGCCAACACCGGCAGCCAACCCGGCGCCCTCGCAGAGATCGTGCGCATCGCCAACGAGAAGGGCCACTCCGACGTGCACCTGGGCGTGGGCGAGGAGCCCCGCTACCGGGCCCGGGGCGAGATGGCGGGCACCGGCTGGCCGATCACCGATGCGGCCACCTTCAACGGCTGGATGCGGGAGATGCTCAGCCCCGCCGAGATCGACGTCTTCCAACGCGACAAGGAATTCGACGGCTCCCATGCCTTTCCCTTCGTGCGGGTGCGCATCAACCTGCTGGATTCGCTGCGGGGCCCGGCGATGGTGCTGCGGCTGATCCCTCAGACCATCGCCAGCCTCGAAGACCTCAACCTGCCGCCGGTGCTCAAAGAGCTGGCAGCGCGGCCCAAGGGAATGGTGCTGGTGACGGGCCCCACCGGCTCCGGCAAGAGCACCACCCTCGCGGCGATGATCGATTGGATCAACCGCAACATGAGCCGCCACATCCTCACGATTGAGGATCCGGTGGAGTTTGTGCACGAGAGCCGCCGGTCGTTGATCCGCCAGCGGGAAGTGGGCCAGCACACCAAGGTGTTCCAGAACGCTCTACGCGCCGCCCTGCGCGAGGACCCCGACGTGATCCTGATCGGAGAAATCCGCGACCAGGAAACCCTGGCCACCGCCATCGAGGCCTCCCAGACGGGTCACCTGGTGTTCGGCACGCTGCACACCAACTCCGCTGTCAAGACGGTGGAACGGGTGCTCGGCATGGTTCCCCCCAATGAGCAAGACAGCGTGCGGCGGGCCGTTTCGGAATCGCTGCTGGGGGTGATTGCCCAGGGGCTGCTGAAAACCACCGATGGCAAGCGGGCCGCCTTCCACGACATCCTGATCAACACCGAAGCCTGCAAGGACTACATCCAGCGGGGCGAACTCGACGAAATCGAGGAGATCATGAAGCGCAGCGGCTTCGATGGCATGCAGACGGCCAACCAGTCGCTGCAACAACTGGTCGAAGACGGCCGAGTCACCGCCGAAGACGCCATCGCCCAAAGCCTCAAGCCCAATGAACTGGCCCAGTCCCTGCGCGGTCGCACGTAAGTGGGGGCGCGCTCAGTGGCTCGCCAGCCGGGCCACCAGCAACACCGATAGGCCCACCGACAACCCCAGCATGGCCAGTCGGCCATTCCAGATCTCCGCCTGGGGAGTGAAACCGCGCCTCCAGGCGTTGAGCTCGGTCGGCGTCACCTGTTCAACGTCGTGTTCAACAACGCCGTGTTCAGCAACGCCGTGTTCAGCAACGCCGTGTTCAGCAACGGCGTGGGGATCGCGCTCACTGTCGAGGGGGGTCATGGCGCCACACCGATCCCGCAGGGCTCCCAGCCTACGGGCATTAAAAGCAAGGTTGCCGTTCGTACAGCCGATCCGCCTGCTCCAGCGGCAACCGCGCCGCCACCCCCAGGTCGAGACAGCTGCTCTGGCCGCCTTGCAGGCGCTGGGCCGCTGCCACGCCGATCATGGCGGCGTTGTCGGTGCAGTAGGCCAGCGGCGCCACCCGCCAGGCCAGGCCATCCCGCTGGCAGCGCGCCTCCAGCAGGGCCCGCAACCGCTGGTTGGCGGCCACCCCGCCCACCAGCACCAGGGTGGCCAGCCCCTGCTCGCGGGCGCAGCGGCAACTGCGCTCCACCAGCACCTCCGCCACCACCTGCTCGAAGCTGGCCGCCAGATCGGCCAGCGGCAAGGGCTCGGCGGCCGTGTCTGGGGCGGAATCCCGAGTTGCTTCCAAAGCCCGCACCTGGCGCAGCATCGCCGTCTTGAGGCCGCTGAAGCTGAAGTCGTAGGGGTAGTAGCCCCCCTCCGGCCGCGACACCCGGCCCTTGGGCAGGGCGAAGCGGCGGGGATCGCCATCCCGGCCAGCGGCCTCAATCGCCGGACCGCCCGGATAGCCCAGCCCCAGCAGCCGGGCCACCTTGTCGAAGGCCTCCCCGGCCGCGTCGTCGTGGCTGCGGCCCAGGCGCTGGTAGCGGCCCGGCCCATCCACCCGCAGCAGCTCGGTGTGACCACCGCTCACCAGCAGCACCAGGTAGGGCCCTGGCGGCAGCGGCTCACCCAGCTGCACTGAGCAGAGGTGGCCCTCCAGGTGATGCACCGCCACAAAGGGCTTGGCGTGGAGGCGGGCCAGGGTGCGGCCGGTCACCGAGGCCACCAACAGGGCCCCCACCAACCCGGGCGCAGCGGTGGCGGCGATGCCATCGAGCTCCGCGAGGGCCACACCGCTCTCACGGCACACCTGCTCGATCAACTGGGGCAGGGCCTCCACATGGCGCCGCGAGGCGATTTCCGGCACCACGCCACCCCAGCGGGCGTGCTCCTCCACCTGGGAGGCCACGGCGCTGGCCAGCACCGTCTGATCGCGCACAATCGCTGCCGCTGACTCGTCACAACTTGTTTCGAGGGCAAGAACCGTGGGCATTGGACCTAAGCAGCTCCCGTACTGTCCGGTGGTGTCATCCTGCCCCGCGGCCTTGCGTCTGATGCGCCGTCTTTTTTCCCGCCGACTGTTCGCAGTTCTGCTCTCAGCCTTCCTGCTCCTCGGCTTCGCTCCCGTGGCCAAGGCCGATGTGGCAGGCCTGACCCCCTGCTCCGAAAACGCCCGCTTCCAGCAGCGTGCCGCTGGAGCCAAAACCGATCAGGCCAAGGCCCGCTTTGCGATGTACAGCCAGGCCGTTTGCGGCACCGATGGTCTGCCCCACCTGATCGTGGACGGTCGCTGGGACCACGCCGGTGACTTCATGATCCCGGGCATCGCCTTCCTCTACATCGCCGGTTGCATCGGCTGGGCGGGCCGCAACTACCTGCGCGCCATCCGCGGCGACAAGGACGCCACCATGAAGGAGATCCAGATCGATCTGCCCCTGGCCTTCAAGAGCACCCTGGCCGCCGCCACCTGGCCCCTGGCCGCCTTCGGTGAGCTCACCAGCGGCAAGCTGCTCGAATCCGACGACAAGGTCACGGTTTCGCCTCGCTGAACGGGGTCACCCGCTGCACGCAGCAAGCCCCAGCGCCTCCTCTGGTTTCCTTCCTCCCCAACGTCCAGCCATGAAAAAGTTCCTCACCACCGCTCCGGTGTTCGCAGCCATCTGGTTCACCGTCACCGCTGGGATCGTGATCGAGTTCAACCGCTTCTTCCCCGACCTGCTGTTCCACCCCCTCTGAGCGGCTCTGGGACAACGCAATCTGCAGCGGCCCTGAGGGGCCGCTTTTTTGTGGCGCTTGTTGTGGGCGCTAGCTCGCCAGACCCATCAACCGCTCCAGCTCCGCCAGGGCCGCATCCAGATCGCCGTTGACCAGCACGGCATCAAATTCCGGCGCCGCCGCCAGCTCCACCCGGGCCCGCTCGAGCCGCCGGCCAATGGCCTCCTCGCTGTCGGTGCCGCGGCCGCGGATGCGCCGCTCCAGCTCCGCAAAGCTGGGGGGCTCCACAAAGATCTGAAAGCCCGCCGCAAAGCTGCGCCGCACCTGGCGGGCGCCCTCCAGCTCGATCTCCAGCAGCACGGGCCGGCCAGCAGCGAGTTGGGCCTCTACCGGCTGGCGTGGGGTGCCGTAGAGGTTGCCCGCGAATTCAGCCCACTCCAAAAAGCCGCCCTCAGCCACCTGCGCCTCAAATGCCTCGCGGCTGAGGAAGAAATAGTGCTCGCCTTCCACTTCCCCGGCCCGAGGAGCCCTGGTGGTGGCCGAAATTGACAGCCAGATCTGAGGGTGATGCGCCAGCAGCCGCTGCACCAGGGTGCCCTTGCCCACGCCACTGGGGCCGGTAATCAGGGTGAGGCGACCGGGCGGGGCGCTCATGGCGGGCGTCAGCTCTGGCCTGCAGAGTAGAAGCCAGCCTCGAAGCCCATGGCCCCCTCCCGCCTTCAGGCACCCTCTCGCCTTCAGGCATTTGACGTGACGACCCTACGGGCGGTGCTGGCTGAATGGCGGCCCTTGCTGGTGCCCACCCGCTTCGAGAAGGCCCAGCAGGCCAGCCCCCACGCCCTGCAGATCGGCCTGCGCAGCCTCAGTGGCATCCACTGGCTCGAGCTCAGCTGGCAGGCGGACGCAGCGCGGCTGCACACCATCCCACCGCCGCCGCGCCAGGGCGATGGCAGCACCCTGGCCCAACAGCTCCAGCACGGCCTGCGGGGCCTGGCCCTGGTGGAGATCCGCCAGCAGGGCTGGGAGCGGGTGGTGGAGCTGGGCTTCGCCCGGCGTCCTGACGACCCGGTGCAGCGCTGGCTGGTGGCCGAACTGATGGGGCGCTACAGCAACCTGCTGCTGCTTGATGGCGACCGTCAGGTGGTGGCCCTGGCGCGCCAGGTGAAGCCGCAGCAGTCGCGGCTGCGGCCGATCGGCACCGGCGACCCCTACCAACCGCCGCCGCCCCTGGAGGGCGAGCCGCCTCGGCTGGAGGAGGGTTTCGAGAGCTGGCAGCGGCGGCTCAAGCTGCTGCCTGTGCCCCTGGCCCAGGCCCTGCGCGGCGCCTACCAGGGCATCAGCCCGGCCCTGCTGCGCCAACTGCTGCCGGCCGGCTGGGGGGAGCGGCCCGTGGACACGCTCAGCCCGCCCGAGTGGCAGCAGCTCTGGCAGGCCTGGCGCGGCTGGTTGGAGGCCGTTGAGAGCGAGCGCTTCGGCTGGCAGCTCGAGCCCGAGGGCTTTCGCTGCTGGTTGGCACCGGGCGCTGACGCGATAGAGCCCACGGTGACGGTCAACCAGGGCCTCGCGGCCTATATCGACGAGCACCTCACCGCCCAGGTGCTGCTGCAACGGCGCCAGCAGCTGGGCCACCGGCTCGAGGCCGCCGCCGAGCGGGAGCTCCGCCAGGCCGCCGAGCAGCAAGCCCTGCTGGCGGCCGTGCCCGAAAGCGAGGCGCTGCAGCGGCGTGCCGATGCCCTGCTCAGCCAACGGCAGCCGAGCCGTGCGTGCATCGAAGAAGCCCAGAAGCTGTACAAAACCGCCCGCAAACGCCGCCGCTCCGTGGCGGCGATCACCCCGCGTCTCGAGCTGCACCAGCAGCGGCTGACCTGGCTGGACGCGAGCCTCACCTACCTCGAGCAGGCCGACAGCCTCGAGCAGGTGGAGCAGCTGGCCGGCGAACTCGAAGCCCTGCTGGCGGAGCGCAGCCGGGGGAGCCAGGGGGGCGGGGTCCAGTCAGGCAACCGCCAGGCGCGGCGCGGCCCCGCAACCGAAGGGGTCCCCCAACCCCTGGAGCTCCACACCGCCTCGGGCCTGCCGCTGCACGTGGGGCGCAACCACCGCCAGAACGAGTGGATCGCCTTTCGCCAGGCCCGCCGCGGCGATCTCTGGTTCCACGCCCAGGAACTGCCGGGCAGCCACGTGGTGCTGAAAAGCTCGCAGCAGGAGGCGAGTGAGGGCGATCTGCAGGCGGCTGCCGATCTGGCGGCCCACTTCAGCCGCGGCCGGGGCAACCGGCGCGTGCCGGTGGTGATGGTGCCCACCGAGGAGCTGCAACGCATTCCAGGCGCCGCTCCCGGTACGGTGCGACATCGCGGCGGCACCGTGCTCTGGGGCGAGCCGCAACGCGCTCTTAGCCTTTTGCCAGAGCAGCGACCATGAGCGCCGAACCCGACTCCACCACCACCGAGCCACCCCTGGCGCCACCACCCCTCGCGCCGCCACCGCCGATCCGGGTGCCTGCCCCCTCCGGTGCTGGAGACAAACCAGACAACGACTTTCCTGACGAAGTCGAGATGAGCCTGGTGGATCACCTCGAGGAGCTGCGCAGGCGGGTGCTGCGCAGCCTGCTGGCGGTGGTGGTGGCGGCGGCGATCTGCCTGGCGGCGGTGAAGCCGCTGGTGCGCCTGCTGGAGATGCCGGCCGAGGGCATTCGCTTCCTGCAGCTGGCCCCTGGTGAGTTTTTGTTTGTGTCGCTGAAGGTGGCCGGCTACGCCGGCCTCACCCTGGCCCTGCCCTATGTGCTCTACGAGGGGCTCTGCTTTGTGCTGCCGGGCCTCACCCGCCGCGAACGGCGCCTGGTGGCTCCCGCGGTGGCGGGCTCGGCGGTGCTGTTCGCCGCCGGGCTGGCCTTCGCCTGGTGGGCCCTGGTGCCAGCGGCCCTGCGCTTTCTGGTCAGCTACGGCGCCGATGTGGTGGAGCCGAGCTGGTCGATCGAGCGCTACCTCGACTTCGTGCTGCTGCTAATGGTGGCCACCGCCCTGGCCTTCCAGCTGCCGGTGCTGCAGCTGCTGCTCGGCGCCCTGGGGCTGGTGAAGGCCAAGCCGATGCTGGCCGGCTGGCGCTGGGTGGTGCTGGCCAGCGCCCTGGCCGGCGCCGTGCTCACCCCATCCACCGACCCGGTGACGATGCTGCTGCTCTCCGGAGCCATCACGGCCCTGTACCTAGTGGGCGTGGCGCTGGTGGCCTTCACCGAGCGGCTGCGTCCAGCCTGAAGCGGCCCGCCTAGAGCAGGAATTCACTGGCCCGGCCGGCGGGAATCTCCAACGCCAGCCCCATGGCCTTGCCCAGCCGCGGCTTGTCGCTGGTGGTGCGGAGCCAGCTGCGCACCTGGGCCGCCACCCCCAGGCCGTTGAGCAGCCCCACCAGCTCCTCCAGCTTGTTTCGATAGCCCTCTTCACTGAGGGGAAAGGATTGCTGCTCCAGGTAGGCCCACATCACCTGCAGATACATCCGGCCGCGGCGCTGCACCAGTTGCAGGTCGTAAGAGGCCTGCCAGCGCTCCTGCAGCAGGTCCCAGAGCTCCTGGGCCAACAGGGGTGCGCCGTCATCGGCGGAGGGTGGCAGGGCGCTGGAGGGCAGGGACACGCCGGGGCGCACACGACGGATTGCACAACAGCATGTTGCAGGCCCGTGCGCGCCCTGGCGAGCGGGCCCCGGGGCTGCGCAGGCAAGGTTCATAATGGGCGCCACATTGTCCCGGCGCGTCTTCATGACCCAGATGCCAGCGAGCGCTTCAACTGGTGATGTGCCCGGAATGGGTCGTCGGCAATTCATGAACCTGCTGACCTTCGGGTCGGTGACCGGCGTCGCCCTGGGCGCCCTCTATCCGGTGGCCCGCTACTTCATCCCTCCCAAGGCTGCAGGCGGCGGCGGCGGCACCACCGCCAAGGATGAACTGGGCAACACCGTCACCGCCAGCGGCTGGCTCAGCACCCACAAGGAAGGCGATCGCAGCCTGGTGCAGGGCCTCAAGGGCGACCCCACCTATCTGATCGTCGAAGGCAGCGACGCCATCGGCAGCTACGGCATCAACGCCATCTGCACCCACCTGGGCTGCGTGGTGCCCTGGAACAGCGGCGCCAACAAGTTCATGTGCCCCTGCCACGGCTCCCAGTACGACGCCACCGGCAAGGTGGTGCGCGGCCCTGCCCCGCTCTCCCTGGCCCTGGCCCACGTGTCGGTTGAGAACGACACCGTGTTCCTCAGCCAGTGGACCGAAACGGACTTCCGCAACGGCGACAAGCCCTGGTGGGCCTGATCCCCCGCCCGATCCCCGCGTTTTCCCTCCCCGTCTGTCGCCTGATCCCGTGATGCGTCGCTCCCTTTCCCTCCTGCTCGGCACCCTGCTCGGCACCTCCCTGAGCCTGGCCGTGCTGCTCAGCGGCGCCAGCCCCAGCTGGGCCTATCCCTTCTGGGCCCAGCAGAACTACGCCAGCCCCCGGGAAGCCACCGGCAAGATCGTCTGCGCCAACTGCCACCTGGCCAAGAAGGCCACCCGGGTGGAAGTGCCCCAGGCCGTCTTCCCCGACACGGTGTTCAAGGCGGTGGTCGAAATCCCCTACGACACCAGCGTCCAGCAGGTGTCGGGCGACGGCAGCCCAACCGGCCTCAACGTGGGTGCGGTGGTGATGCTGCCCGACGGCTTCACCCTGGCTCCCCAGGATCGTCTCAGCGACGAACTCAAGGAAGAGACCGCAGGCGTCTACTACACCCAGTACTCCGACGACCAGCCCAACATCCTGCTGGTGGGTCCCCTCCCCGGTGACCAGCACCAGGAGATCGTCTTCCCGATCCTCTCGCCCGACCCCGCCACCGACAGCAGCATCCACTTCGGCAAGACCCAGATCCACGTGGGCGGCAACCGCGGACGTGGCCAGGTGTATCCCACCGGTGAGAAGAGCAACAACGGCGTCTTCAACGCACCGGTCGCAGGCACCATCTCCGCGATCACCCCTGGCGACAATGGCGCCACCGTGGTGGAAATCACCGCTGAAGACGGCAGCAAGACCACGGAAACCGTGCCCGCCGGCCCCACCCTCACCGCTGCCGTGGGTGATGCCGTGGTAGCTGGTGCGGCTCTCACCAACGATCCCAACGTCGGCGGCTTTGGCCAGATCGACGCCGAGATCGTGCTGCAGAACCCCGTTCGGATCTACGGCCTGCTGGCCTTCTTCGCCGCCATCGCCCTGGCCCAGATCATGCTGGTGCTCAAGAAGCGTCAGGTGGAGAAAGTTCAGGCGGCAGAAGGCCTCGTCTGAGCAGCGTGCTGGCCACTTTCACCTCACCGGGGCCCCTGGTTTTCCAGCTGGGCCCCTTTGCCTTGCGCTGGTACGGCCTGCTGATCGCCGTGGCCGTGCTGCTGGGTCTCAGCCTGGCGACCCGCCTGGGCCGGGCTCGGGGCATCGAACCCGCCCTGATCGCCGACCTGCTGCCCGTACTGGTGCTGGGTGCGGTGATCGGCGCCCGTCTTTACTACGTCGCCCTGGAGTGGCGCCAATACTCGGGCAACTGGCTGGATGCCTTCGCCATCTGGCGCGGCGGCATCGCCATCCACGGCGCCCTGCTGGGTGGCAGCCTGGCCACGGTGCTCTACTGCCGCTGGCGCAAGCAGCCCTTCTGGTCGCTGCTCGATGTGCTGGTGCCTGCGGTGGCCCTGGGCCAGGCGATGGGCCGCTGGGGCAACTTCTTCAATTCCGAGGCCTTTGGGCTACCCACCGATCTGCCCTGGAAACTGAAGATTCCGGCCGACAGCCGCCCGGCCGAATTTCTCGAGCAGCTCTACTTTCACCCCACCTTCCTCTACGAATCCATCTGGAATCTGGGGGTTTGCATCCTGTTGCTGTGGCTATTCCGCGCCGCCAGCCGAGGCCGCATCCAGCTGCTGCCCGGAGCCCTGAGCTGCGTTTATCTGATGGCCTACAGCAGCGGCCGGGTGTGGATTGAGGGTCTGCGGCTCGATCCGCTCTGCCTGCTCTCCAATCCCCCCTTCTGTGAGGGTGGTCTGCGCATGGCCCAACTGGTGAGCCTGCTGCTGATCGCCCTGGGTGGCGTGGGCCTCTGGTGGCTCTACCGCCGCCGCCGTCCCCTTCCCGACCCCAGTGGAGTGTCCGTTTGACCCCAACCGATGCAGCTGAGCTGAGCTCCAAACCCGTGTGGATCGTCGGGGCTGGCCCCGGCGCCCCCGACCTGCTCACCCGGCGCGCCGCCAAGGTGCTGGAGCAGGCGGAGGTGCTGGTGTGGACCGACTCCCTCGTTAATCCCCAGGTTGCAGCCCTGGCACCCGAGGGCTGTGAGCAGGTGCGCACCAGCACCCTCACCCTGGAGCAGGTGATGGAGGTGGTGCTGGATCGGGCCCGCGCCGGCAAAACCGTGGTGCGACTCCACGACGGCGATCCCTGCCTCTACGGCGCCATCGCCGAGCAGATCTGCCGTTTGGCCGATGCCGGCATCGGCGTGGAGGTGGTACCCGGCCTCAGTGCCTACCAGGCCGCCGCCTCAGCGCTGCAGAGCGAACTGACCATTCCCGGCCTGGTGCAGACGATCGTGCTCGGCCGCGCCGGCGGCCGCACCGGTGTACCAGAGCGCGAGAGCCTGGAGCGGCTGGCTGCCCTGCGGGCCTCCCTGTGCCTTTACCTGAGCGCCCGCCACGTGGAGGAGGTGCAGAGCGAGCTGCTGCGCCACTACCCCGCCGACACACCCGTGGCGATTGCCTACCGGGTGAGCTGGCCCGACGAGTGGATCCAGGTGGTGCCGCTGGCTGAAATGGCCCGGGTGAGCCAGGAGCGGCAGCTGATCCGCACCACCCTCTATGTGGTGAGTCCGGCCCTGGCGGCGCCGGCAGAAGCCCGCTCCAAGCTCTACTCAGCCAGCCACAACCACCTGTTCCGCGGCGGCATCTGAGGCCCTCTCGCCGTAGAGCTCCTGGGCCAGGCGGTGGCGATCAAACCTGCAGCCCAGCCGCTCGGCGATCGCCTCCACATCGCGGGCGGCATTGCCGAGGCAGCACGTGCCCCCCGGTGACGGGGTGACGTTGAACACCAGACCCAGCCGGGCCGGGATGCTGGCCTCACCCAGCATCAGCTTGCGGTTCACCTTGTCGATCAACTGGGGACGCACGCCGCCATAGCCCTCGGCAAAGGTGAGATCGCTGAGCTGCATGCCGGGCACGATCTTGCGGGCATCGGCCAGGAACAGGCGCCGCCGCAGCCAGGGCACCTCAAACAGCAGATTTTTGAAGATGTAGTTGCGGATGTCGGCGATGCGGAACAGCTGCCAGAACACCGCCAGCACGGCCCAATCCAGCCGCAGCACCTGCAGAAACTCCCAGAACGACGCCGGCTTGTAGCGCTCCAGCAGCGGCAGCAGCAGGGCCGTGGGTCCGAAGCGGGTCTTGCCGGGGGCGCGCACGTCGGGGTCGCCGTGGATGGCGGCGAAGGGCAGCTTGTCGTTCTGCACCGTGTACACCTTGCCCTGGAGCAGGTCGGGCGTGAAGTAGAAGCTGCCCGCCACCGGCAGGCAGGAATACTCCAGGCCGTAGCCCATCCGCTGGGCCATCAGCAGGCTGTGGGCGCCGGCATTCACCACCACATGCCGGGCCCACACGCTGCGTGGTGCCGCCGCCGTGCCATCAGCAGACAAGCCGGCGCTGCAGCCGGGGGTGGGGGCCAGCTCCACCCGATAGCCGTCGCCCTCAGCGGTGATGGTGCCCACGCTGGTGCCGAGCTGCACCGTGAGCTGGCGCGCGCTGCCTGCCACATCCTGCTTGGCCTGGGCCACAAACGAGGCCGAGAGCTCCTCGTAATCCACCGCCGTGTAGGTGCGGCGGATGCCGATCGCCACCAGCTCCTCCGGCCGCAGCGCACCGTCCACCAAACCCACCTGGGGCTCCCACTCCGCAATCTGCTCCTTGTCGAGCAATTCCATCGCCGGGAAGTGGGGCGAAAAGTGCGAAAAGCGCTCCCGCAGGAAGGCGCATTCCTTCTCGCCCACGCCCAGCACCATCTTCGGGGTGCGAAACACGCAGCGCTCGCGGGTGGCCGGATCGAGCAGCTCGGCGTAGTGCACGATCATCTCAGCGGTGCGCTTGACCTTCACCGCCTTCTCGAGGGTGTAGTTGGTCTCGATGTCGCCGCAGTGGATCGTCTGGCTGTTGTTGGTGGCCTTGGAATTCACCCGGGCCAGCTGGTCGTAGCGCTCCACCAGCAGGATCCGCTCCACATCGGTGTAGCGAGCCAACTCAAACAGCAGGGCCGTGCCACACACCCCACCGCCCACGATCAACACATCGACGTCTGCCTCCCCCTGTGCCGCAGGGGCTGGCTGTTCAGCAGGAGCCTGGGCAGAGATGGGGGTGGCGCTCACGCGAGACGGCTGGTTCTGAACCCATGCTCGCCGATGGGGTGCCGGTGGTGTTTTAAGCTCTCGGAGTGCGGGCGATTAGCACAGCGGTAGCGCACTTCCTTCACACGGAAGGGGTCACTGGTTCGAATCCAGTATCGCCCATTTGATCTGGTGATTCGGGCCCAAGACCCTCCGAAAGGCCACTACGACAAGGCTCTGGCGCACCGGAGTCAGCCGCTTGCGCGCCCAGCTCGACTCGTCAGAATGGTTGAGATCTGTATCTGGCTTGACCCATACGGTGCCTGACTCCCCTCGCAACGAGCCCATCGCTGCCCTACAGGCCCTAGGCCAAGCGCTGCGCCAAGGCCGTGAGGGGCAGGGCCTCGCGATCGCCGAACTGGCCCAACGGCTCAACATGGGCCATGAACAGCTGCAAGCCCTGGAAGATGGCGATGCCGACCGGCTCCCCGAGCCTGTGTTCGTGATCGCCCAGGCCCGCCGGGTGGCCAACACTCTGGACATCAACGTTGATGCACCCCTGAAGACCCTGCGGGAGAGCGGCGGGTTCCAACCCAGGCCGGTGAAGGTGGCCGAACTCGCCCCTCGGGGAGAGGCCCCTGGAGCCGGTCGGTCGTCGCCCGTCCAGGCCGTCGGTCGACTGGCCCTGGCCGCTGGGCTTGTGGCGGCCCTGGGCGCCGGTGGCACAGCGGGCTGGCAGCAGTGGCAGCGCCTTCAGGCGTCCCGTCCAACCGAGCCGGCCAACGCACCGCAAATCACCACAGCCCAAACCTCAACTCCACAAGCCCCAAGCGGATCCGAGCTGCTGCTGAGCAGCAGCCAGCCCAGCTGGCTGGAGGTGAAGCAGCAGGGTGGCGAGAGCCTGTTCCGAGGCACCTTCGAAGGCGAGCGGCGCTTCCCCCTCGGCGGCGGGCTGAGCGTGCTGGCCGGACGGCCCGACCTGGTGAAGGCCCAGCTGGGCAGCGGGCCGGCCAAACCCCTAGGCCGGATCGATCAGGTGCGCTGGCAGCAGTTCAAGGCTCCGGCAACCTGAGGTCGAACCCGCAGGCCTCCTGCACCACATCGGCACAGGAGCGCAAGCTCCAGCGCTCCAAGCTCAGATCCACAGGCTGCTCGCCCGGGGCTGCCACCAGTGGCTCGAGGCCGATGCTCACAGCGCCAGCGAGGGGCAGCACCTGCAGCGCTCCGATCACCGCGGCAGGGCGACGATCCAGAGCGGCAGCCAGGCGCAGCAGCAACGCCATCGACGTCACCGTGCGGCGCTGATCACGGTCTTCGATCAGCTGCCACGACTCATGGCGCTTCTTCGGCAGGCTGCGGCGGTGGTAACGACCAATGGCCGCCACCATCAGGTGCTCCGCCTCGGAATAGCCCAGCAGCTCGCCATGGCGGATCAAATACCAGCTGTGCTTGTGATAGGCGGAAATGTTGATGCTTTTGCCGCACGTGTGCAGCTGGGCGGCAGCCCACAGCAACTCCCGACCCGGGCCGTCGTCGTGGTGCAGCAGGCCGCGGGACTGGTCGTAAAGGCTGAGGGCATGGGCCGCCACCCGATCGGCCCTGGCCCGGTCCACACCAAAGCGCTGGGCCAGATGCAGCACCGTGCGCTCGCGGATCGTGCTCTGGAAGGCAAAGCGATCCCCCAGCAGCCCATTGCGCAGCATCCAGTCGACGATCAGCCCCTCCCGCAGGGCCCGATCACACACCACCAGCTCCCGCACCTGGAGCATGGCCATGGCCGTCTGCAGGATCATGGCTCCAGGCACGACGATCTCGGCCCGCCGGTCGTTGATGGCGGGCAGGGCGCGGCGTTGCTCCGGCGTCATCGCCAGCAACCGAGCGGTGAGCTGGTCGATGCGCTCACGGCTGAGCCGGTAGCCCTGCAGCTTCAGCGGCGGCTTGGGATCCTCCGATGCCGCCAGAGCCGCCAGGGCCATGGCCGTGCCACTGGTGCCCACCATCAACGGTTGCTCACCGCGCTGCAGGGCCGCCTTCACCTCCGCCACGGCCGGATCGAGGGCGCCCTGGATGTAGGCCTGCAGAAAGGAGCGACGGTCGGCTGGTAGGGGGTCTTGTTGGCAAAACTCCCGCTGCAGCAGCACCGCGCCAATCCTGGTGCTGCTGAGGCTGCGGGCATCCCGGCCGTCGGCCAGCACCAGTTCGGTGGAGCCGCCGCCGATGTCGATGATCAGGTGGGGCTGGTTGCCGAAGGCCATGCCCGAGAGCACCCCCAGGTAGATCAGCCGGGCCTCCTCCGGGCCGCTGACCAGATCCACCTCCAGCCCCAGCTGCTCCTGCAGGGCCACCAGGAAGTCGCGGCCGTTGGGGGCCTCACGCACGGCGCTGGTGGCCGCCGTGACGATCTGCTCAACGCCATGGCTCAGGGCGAGGTCGCGATCGTGGCGCAAGGTGCGGAAGGCCCGCTCGATCGCCTCGGAGCTGAGGTCGCCGGTGTGGGGATCGCGCTCGCCCAGCCGGATGGTGGCCTTCTCCGCCACCACAACGCTGAAGCTGCACAGCTCCGGATCCACCTCCGCCACCAGCAGATGGATCGAATTGGTGCCGATATCGATGGCGGCAACCCGGCGCCGCCCGGCTTGCTGGAGGTTGGGGGCCTGAACCATGGGGTTCGGCAGCAGCCGCTGGGGCGCCACTTTGCCACCCATGGCCCCCTCTGCCGGCACAACTAGGGTGCCTCGCAACGGAAATGGGGCATGGCCAACTCCGCAAGCGGCACCAGGCTGGGGGCTTGGCTGGAGCTGGTGCGCTGGCACAAGCCGAGTGGTCGCCTGATTTTGTTGATCCCCGCAGGCTGGAGCCTCTGGCTCACCCCCAACGCCCCACCGGCGCCGCTGCTGGTGGGGCTGATCGTGCTGGGGGGGCTGGCGGTGAGCGCCGCCGGCTGCATCGCCAACGACCTTTGGGATCGCCGCATCGACCCCCTGGTGGAGCGCACCCGCCACCGCCCCCTGGCCGATGGCCGGGTGGGGGTGCGAGAGGCCATTGCGCTGCTGCTGCTCGCCCTAGTTGTGGCCCTGACGGTGCTGCTGGTGCTGATGCTGGACCTCCCGGCCAGCGGCCGCAGCCTCTGCCTGCTGCTGGCACTGGCGGCGCTGCCGCCGGTGCTGCTCTACCCCTCGGCCAAACGCTGGTTTGGCTACCCGCAGCTGGTGCTGGCGGTGTGCTGGGGCTTTGCGGTGCTGATCCCCTGGGCTGCCGCCACCGGCTCCCTGGCAGGCGGTTGGCCCCTGGCCCTGGTGTGGCTGGCCACCCTGCTATGGACCTTCGGCTTCGACACCGTGTACGCCATGGCCGACCGCGACGACGACCGGGCCATCGGCGTGCGCAGCAGCGCCCTCAGCCTCGGGCATCAGGCTCCCCTGGCGGTGGCGGTGAGCTATGGCCTGGCCGCCGCCGCCCTGGCGCTGGCCGCTGGGCTGCAGGGTGTCGGGCTGCAGGGTGTCGGGCTGCAGGGCAGTGGCTGGATCACCTGGCCCCTCTGGCTGCTGGCGGCCTTCGGCATGCAGCGCGAAGCCGCCCTGCTGCGTCGCCCCGCGTTGCCCCGCTCGGCCTACGGCCGTCACTTCAGCCGCCAGGTGCAGCTCGGTGGGCTGCTGTTGCTGGCCCTGGTGCTGGGGCAGCTGCCATGAGCGTGGCCATGAACCAGCCGGCGCCGCTCCAGCCTGGCGATCGGGTGCAGCTGGTGGCCGCCAGCTCAGCCCTGCTGGGTGCCGACGCCCTGGCGCGGCTGCAGGCCGGCATCGCCGTGCTCGAGAGCTGGGGGCTGCAGGTGGAGGACGACACCCTGCACGGGCGCCAGTGGGGCTACCTGGCCGGCCGAGACCCGGAACGGCGCGGCGACCTGGAAGCGGCGGCGCGGCGAGGAGCGGAGCTGCTGGCCTGCGTGCGCGGCGGCTGGGGGGCGGCCCGGCTGCTGGAGCAGCCGCTGGCCCTGCAGCCCCGCTGGCTGTTGGGCTTCTCCGACGTCACCTCCCTGCTCTGGGCCCAGCTGGCCCAGGGCCAGGGCGGCGCCATCCACGGGCCCCTGGTAACCACCCTGGCGGCCGAGCCGGCCTGGAGCCAGGAGCGGTTGCGGGCCCTGCTGTTCGGCGAGTCCCTGGCCGATCTCCACGGCGAGGGCTGGTGTGGCGGCCAGGCCGAAGGCCCGCTGCTGGCTGGCAATCTCACCGTGGCCACCCACCTGCTCGGCACCCCCCACCTGCCCGATCTACGCGGCGCGATCCTGATCCTCGAAGACGTGGGCGAAGCCCCCTACCGCATCGAGCGGATGCTCACCCACTGGCGCCTCAGCGGCGCCCTGCAGCAGCTGGCCGGCATCGGCCTGGGCCAATTCACCGACTGCGACGACGGGGTGGCTGATGGGGGGGGCGCAGATGACGGGGGTGACGGCGGGAAGCCCGCCGATACGAGGAGTCCCCAACCTCTGAATTCGGTTTGTGAAACAGCCTGTGAAACACAGGCTGAAACCCAGCGCGAGACACCCCGTGCCCCAGGCATGGATCCAGCACCCTCAAGCCACCCAGATCGCTTCAGCCTCGAGCAGGTGCTGCGGGAGCGCACCGCCGATCTCGGCATCCCCGTGGTGAGCAACCTGCCCGTCGGCCACGTGGCCGGCAATGCGGCCCTGCCCCTGGGGGCCTGGGCGCGGCTGGATGCCAGCAGCGGCAGGCTGCACGTGAGCCCGACCTAACCCCTTCGGCAGCGGGCCGTTCAGTTTCGAGCCGCCAGCACGGCCGCCGCCACGGTGAGATCGAAGGGGGTGGTGAGCTTGATGTTGGAGGGGGGCGCCTCCAGCACCTGCACCGGCAGGCCCAGCCGTTCAAACAGGGCCGCATCGTCGGTGACGCTCCAGCCTTCGGCGATGGCGGTGGCGTGGGCATCCCGCAGCTGGGCCACGGGAAACCCCTGGGGGGTCTGGGCGGCCCAGAGCGCACGGCGATCCGGGGTGGCGGTGATGGTGCCCGCGCCATCCACCTGCTTGATCGTGTCGGTCACGGGGGTGGCGGCAATTACAGCCGCGCCTTGGAGCACGGCGGCCGCACAGCGCGCCAGCAGGTCGGGCTCCACCAGGCAGCGGGCGCCGTCGTGAATCAGCACCCCTTCGGCATCGGTCGGCAGGGCAGCCAGTCCGCAGCGCACCGAGTCCTGACGGGTGTCACCACCGAGGATCCACTCCACCGGCCGGTCGGGGCGCACGCCCGCCACGATCGCGGCGATCGCCTGCGCATCCACCGGCTGGCCGACGATGCCGATCCAGTGGATCGCCGGACAGGCCAGGGCGGCCTCCAGGGTCCAGGCGAGCACAGGGCGGCCGGCCACCGGCAGCAACAACTTGTTGCCCTCGGCCCCCATACGGCGGCCACTGCCGGCGGCGGCGATCAGCAAATGCACAAGCGACTCCCTCGAATCAGGCCAATCCGAATCCGATCCATACAATCAGGCCGCCGAACCGTGCCTTTGCGATGCGCGCCCTATTTCTGATTCCGGGCGGCAGCAGCCAACAGCTGCAGAGCTTTGCCGCCGTGGCGGCAGTGGCCGAGCAACTCAAGGCCGAGGTGCAGGTGGTTTGCCCGGTCACCGCTGTGCCCCTCTGGAGCCTGCACCCCGCCGTCAGCCGCGCCCTTCCCTTCGCCTACGACCAGGCCACCCTGGCCGACTGGGCCAACCTGCTTGGCACCGTGCGGGAGCCCGATTTCCAGGTGTGCCTCAACCTGGCGCCCAGCCGCCAGATGGACCTGATGCTGTCGATGAGCCACATCCCCACCCGGGTGGCTACCGGCGGGTTCTCCACCACCGAACGGGTCAGCCCTGGGGCGGGCGGCTGGCCCAACCAGGCCCTGGAGGCCTTCCTGCGGCCGATCGGCGTGCAGCTCGATGCCGATGCCTTCCGATTGCCGGTGGCCCCCAGCGATCTGGAGGCTGCAGCTGCCGCCCTGCCCGCCGGGGACGGCCCCGCCCTGCTGTTGGCCCCCTCCGGCAGCGCCGGCGACTGGCCAGCCTCCCAATGGCAAGCCCTCCCTGCCGCCATCCAGGCCAAGTTGCCCAACCTGCGGGCCGTCGCTGCCCTGCGGGGCGAGGGGGCCAAGCCCCTGCGCCAGCGGGCGGCCCAGATCGCCAGCGCCGATGTGGTGCTGGCCAGTGATCCGGTCGCCATCGAACTGGCCCTGTTGCTCGGCCTGCCCCTGGTGGCCCTGGGCCGGGAGGCCTCCAGCCTGCCCAACCGTGGCGGCGTGCAGGGGCTGGGCGCCAGCGGCTCCCTGGAGCAACTGAGCGCAGCCGACGTGCTGGCGGCCCTGGGGCTGGCGTAGCCGGGCCGGAATAGCAGGGCCATACGATCGGCGCCACTGGATGCCTTGCGCCGTGATGACGAGCTCTGCCCCCCTGGCCGCGCAAGTGGCCCTCGTGACCGGCGCCAGCCGGGGCATCGGCCGCGCCATCGCCCTCGAACTGGCTGCCGCCGGCGCCCAGGTGGTGGTCAACTACGCCAGCTCGCCGGAGGCCGCCGAAGCCGTGGTGGCCGAGATCACGGCGGCCGGGGGCCAGGCCTGGAGCCACCGGGCCAACGTCGCCGACGAGGAGCAGGTGGACGCCATGGTCAAGGCCGTGCTGGAGAAGGCCGGCCGGCTCGATGTGCTGATCAACAACGCCGGCATCACCCGCGATGGCCTGCTGATGCGGATGAAAACAGCCGACTGGCAGAGCGTCATCGACCTCAACCTCACCGGCGTGTTCCTCTGCACCCGCGCCGTCAGCCGCGCGATGCTCAAGGCCCGCACCGGCCGCATCATCAACATCACCTCGGTGGTGGCCCTGATGGGCAACCCCGGCCAGGCCAACTACAGCGCCGCCAAGGCCGGCGTGATCGGCCTCACCCGCAGCAACGCAGCCGAATTCGCCGCCCGTGGCGTCACCGTCAATGCGGTCGCCCCCGGCTTCATCGAAAGCGACATGACCGCCGAGCTCGACAAGGAGCCGATCCTCGCCGCCATTCCCATGGGCCGGATGGGCAGCGCCGCCGAGGTGGCCGGCGCCGTGCGCTTCCTGGCCGCCGATCCCGCCGCCGCCTACATCACCGGACAGGTGCTGCAGGTGGATGGCGGCATGGTGATGCGGTAAGTGTTCAAGCGCGAGCGCCTCAGGGGTTGGTGATCGGCTGGCCGAGCTCCTCGCGCAGGCGGCGAATCCGCTGCAACAACCGCAGGCGGCGGCTGCGGGCCGTGATCGTGAGAAACAACCGCACCGGCACGTACACCAGCGCCATCACGACACCAAACGCCGCCACCAGCACGAAGACCATGGCGTTGGCGCTGGTGGCCGGATCCAGCGAAATCGCTTCGTCGGCGCTCTCCAGGGCCGTTTGGAGCAGATCTTCCATCGCCCGACCCTATCGAGCCTGGAGCCGTTCAGCAGCCCGGGGCTGCGGGCGATTCGGCTTTCCCCACCCTGATCCACTACCACGTCGGCCAGCCGCTGTGGGACCCTGATCACGATTGAAACCGTTCCGTTGTCATGGCCAAGCTGATCAGCTTCTCGGATGCCTCCCGCGGCGCCCTGGAGCGGGGTGTCAACGCCTTGGCCGACGCGGTGAAGGTGACCATCGGCCCCCGTGGCCGCAACGTGGTGCTGGAGAAGAAATTCGGCGCTCCCGAGATCGTCAATGACGGCGTCACCATCGCCAAGGACATCGAACTCGAGGATCCCTTCGAAAACGTCGGCGCCAAGCTGATGCAGCAGGTGGCCAGCAAAACCAAGGACACCGCCGGCGATGGCACCACCACCGCCACCCTGCTGGCCCAAGCCCTGGTGCGCGAAGGTCTGAAAAACGTGGCGGCCGGAGCCAACCCCGTCGGCCTGCGCCGCGGCATGGAACAGGCGACGGCCCACATCGTCACTGGGATCGCTGAGCGCTCCCAGGCGGTGAGTGGCGATGCCATCCGTCAGGTGGCGGCCGTGAGCTCCGGCAACGACGACGAGATCGGACGGATGATCGCCGAGGCCATGGCGAAGGTGAGCGCCGACGGGGTGATCACGGTGGAGGAGTCGACCTCCCTGGCCACCGAGCTGGAAATCACCGAGGGGATGGCCTTTGACCGGGGCTACAGCTCCCCCTATTTCGTCACCGATCAGGAGCGCCGGGAGTGCGTGTTTGAAAACGCCCTGATCCTGATCACCGACCGCAAGATCAGCACCATCACCGATCTGGTGCCCGTGCTGGAGGCGGTGTCGAAGAGCGGCCGACCGCTGCTGATCCTGGCCGAGGAGGTGGAGGGCGAAGCTCTGGCCACCTTGGTGGTGAACAAGAACCGCGGCGTGCTGCAGGTGGCGGCCGTACGGGCGCCTGGCTTTGGCGATCGCCGCAAGGCCATGCTGGCCGATATCGCGATCCTCACCGGCGCAACCGTGGTGAGCGAAGACCAGTCCATGAGCCTGGAGAAAACCGGACTCGCTGAGCTGGGGCAGGCCCGCCGCATCACGATCACCAAGGACAGCACCACGATCGTGGCCAACGGCGAGCACCAAGCCGCCGTTGCCGATCGGGTGGCCTCGATCAAGCGCGAGCTCGACAACACCGACTCCGACTACGACCGCGAAAAGCTGCAGGAGCGAATCGCCAAGCTGGCCGGCGGGGTGGCCGTGATCAAGGTGGGAGCCCCCACCGAAACCGAGCTCAAAAACCGCAAGCTGCGCATTGAGGATGCCCTCAACGCCACCCGCGCCGCCGTGGAGGAGGGAATCATCGCCGGCGGCGGCTGCACCCTGCTGGAGCTGGCCGAAGGTCTCACCGCCCTGGCGGCGTCCTGTCAGGGGGATGAGCGCACCGGTGTGCAGATCGTGCAACGCGCCCTGGCGGAGCCGGTGCGGCAGATCGCCTACAACTCCGGCGCCGATGGTGCTGTGGTGGCGGCCGAGATCCTGCGGCTGGGCAAGGGCTACAACGCCCTCACCGGCGTCTACGAAGACCTGCTCGCCGCAGGGATCCTCGATGCCGCCAAGGTGGTGCGCCTGGCCCTTCAGGATGCGGTGTCGATCGCCTCGCTGCTGATCACCACCGAGGTGGTTATCGCCGACAAGCCCGAACCCGAAGCGGCCCCCGGCGGCGACATGGGTGGCATGGGCGGAATGGGTGGCATGGGAGGGATGGGCGGCATGGGCATGCCCGGCATGATGTGAGGCCCAGCCGCTCGGCAGCCCCTCAGCAGGCCTTCACGTAGGCCGCCACCTGCAGGTCCACGCCGGTGATGGCCGTGCCCACCACCACCGCATCCGCCCCGGCATCCAGGGCCTGACGGGCCTGCTGGGGGCTGGCAATGCCGCCTTCACAGATCAAGCTCACCGCTGCGGGCAACTGTTGTTTCAGCTGGGGCAAGAGCTCCCAGGCCGGCGGCTGGCATGCAGCCGTGGGCTCGGTGTAGCCATACAAGGTTGTGCCCACCCAGTCGCAGCCGAGGGTGGCGGCCCGCAAGCCGTTGGCCAGAGAGTCGATATCGGCCATCAGCAGGGCACCCAACTCCCGGCGCGCCCGGCTGATCAACTGCTCAAGATCCTCACCACCGGGCCGGTGGCGTTCGGTGGCATCGATTGCCACCACGTCGGCACCCGCCCCCCTCACGGCGCGGATCTCCTCCCAGCCCGGGGTGATGTACACGGAGCTATCTGGGTAGGTGCGCTTCCACAGCCCCACGATCAAGGCGGTGGGGCAACGACGCCGCACGGCTCCGATGTGCTCCGGACTCTCCAGCCGCACGCCACTGGCGCCATTGCGAAGGCTGGCCTCCGCCATCGCCGCGATCACATCGGGATCGCGCAGGGGTGAGCCCTCGGGGGCCTGCACCGACACGATCAGTCCAGAAGCTTTCACTCAGCTGGCTAAGGGAAGGGAGTCGGCATCGGGAAGCCAGGCCCGCAGGGGCGCCAGGGCACGGGGTGCGGGCGCCGGCTCCCCGTCAGGCACCAAGGCCAGTTGGGGCCAGGAACCGGAGAAGGCCGCCGCGGGGATGGATTCAACAACGGGTTCTACCTGTTGTTCAACAGGTTGTTCAACAACAAGTTCAACTCCAGGTTCAACGCGCTGAGCGACAACGGGTTCAAAACCCAGTTCAACTGGCTGTTCAACAACCTTTTCGACAGACTCTGAAAGCCATTCCGGCTCGGGCTGCACCGCGGGCACCACAACCCCAAGGGGAGCTCCGCCGGCCCGCTCCTGCAACCACTGGGCGGCCTCAGCCCCCTGACTGGCCAGCAGCGGCCCCACCATCAAGGTCTCCAGGGCCGCGAGGCCACGGCGGTGCACCCACTGCTGCACCAGACGCTCGGCCATGGGCTGGTCCCGTTCGGCCACCGCCGCCAGCAGACGATCCGCCAGGTCGGGGCGGGCTGGCGGGGGAAAGCTGGGGGGCAGGGTCACGGGAGGGGTGGCTAGGTGAGCTTGCGATCCAGCAGGGGCCGAATCAGCAGGAACAACCCGGCGGCCAACACGGCGAGCACCCCGAGGCAGGTGGCGCTGCTGAGCTGGCCGTAGGGGGCCTCCAGCACCACGGCGGTGAGGGAGACCTGTCCGGCGTAGGCGGCACGGATCGGTTCAATCGCGAAGGTAAGGGGATTTAGGGCCGCTAGCCAGCCCAACCAGGCCGGCATAAACGACAGCGGCGCCAACGCGGTGCTGGCAAACAGCAGCGGCAGGTTGGCCACGAAGATCACCGCGATCAACTCGATATGCCCCGGCAGGGCGAAGGCCAGGCCCAAACTCAGGGCCGTGACAGCAAATACCAGCAACAACAGCGTGACCAGCACCAGCAACAATCCGGCGCCCCCCGGCCAGCCGTAGCCGAGCAGGGCAGCGGTGCCCATGATCGCCAGGCTCTGCACCAAGCTCAGGGAGGTGATGTAGAGCACCGAAGCCAACACAATCGAGCTGCGCGAGCGCAGGGGTGCCACGAGCAGGCGGTTGAGGAAGCCGAATTCCCGATCAAACATCACCGGCAGACCGGCATTGAGGGCCGCACTGAAGGCGGTGAACACGATCACGCCGGCGCCCAGAAAGCGTCCGTAGCTGATGCCGCCGGGCAGCAGGCCCTCCGGGGCCTTGGCGAACAGAGCGCCGAACAGCACCAGCCAGATCAGCGGTTGCAGAACCCCCGCCACCAGGGTGGAGGGCCGCCGCTGCAGCTGCACAAACAGACGCCGGGTGAGGGCCAGGGTTTCCTGGCTGATCTCAGCCAGGGCGGAAGCCTCGGGCTGGGAACCCGGGGCGGGATCGCGGGCCGGGCCGGGAACGGGAAGGGTGGTGGTCATCACATGCTCGCTTTGCGTTCGGCCTTGGGATCGCGACTGCCGGCCACGGCCAGCTCCGCATCCATCAAGGTGCGGCCCGTGGCCTGGAGGTAGACATCATCGAGGCTGGGGCGGCTCTGGGCCAGAGCAAACACCGGCAGATCGGCCTCGGCCAGCTGACGGCGCAGCTGCTCGATCACACCGTCGTGCTCGATCACCAGGTTGAGGGAGAAGCCCTGGGCCTGGTTCACCACCACCTGGCGCACACCGGCACAGGCGTGCAGCAGGCTGCGCACCCGCTCAGCCTCGTCGGCGTCGCTGAATTCCCGCACCCGCAGAGTCACCCGATCGCCGCCGAGGGCCGCCTTGAGCGCTGAGGGAGCCCCTTCGGCGATCACCTTGCCGGCTTCGATGATGGCCAGGTGGTCGGCCAGGGCATCCACCTCCTCCAGGTAGTGGCTGCTGAGCAGCACGGTGGTGCCGCCATCGCGCAGCTGGCGCAGCACGCCCCAGATCGCCGCCCGGCTCTCGATGTCGAGGCCGACGGTGGGCTCATCGAGCACCAGCACCTGGGGGCGATGCAGCAAACCCGCCGCCAGATCCAGCCGGCGCCGCATGCCGCCCGAGTAGCTGCCGCAGCGGCGATCGATCCAGTCGGCCATGCCCAGCAGTTCGATCAACTCGCGGATCCGCTGGTTCCGCGCGGAGGTCTGCAGGTGATACAGATCGCCCTGCAGCTGCAGCAGTTCGCGGCCGGTGAGAATCTTGTCGATCGCCACCTCCTGGGCCACGTAGCCCAGCAGGCGCCGCACCGCTCGCGGCTCGGCCAGGGCATCAACCCCGCCCACCCGCACGCTGCCGCTGTCGGGGGCCAGCAGGGTGCAGAGGATGCGCAGGGCGGTGGTCTTGCCGGCGCCATTGGGGCCCAGCAAGCCGTAAAGGCTGCCGGCCGGCACCTGCAGCGTCAGCCCATCGAGGGCCAGCACGCCACCGGCCAAGTTGCCACCTCTGGCCTTGCCACCGCCGTAGCACTTTCGGAGCTGCTGCAGTTCGATCACCGACTCAGACCGCCCAATCAGCCGACCAATGTAGGCAGCGCACTCAGCGAGACGCCGAACAGATCAGGGCCCATCAGCGCGGCCTGGGGCAGGCGGGCCAGCAGCAGCAGCAGGCAGATGCCGAAGAGATAAAAGATTGACCAGCGGAACAGGGCCCGAGCCCGCTGGGGATCATCGGGTTGGGCGCGCAAGCGGCCGCTCAGCTGGAGCAGACGGGCGTTGAAGGGCAGCACCATCAGGCCGTAAAGCAGCCCCCCGCTGGGCAAGGCCAGCACACCGAGGAGGCTGAAGGCCACCGTGGCCCAGGCGTAATGGCTGATCGCCCGGGTGGTCACCACCACGCCCTTCACCACCGGCAGCATCGGAATCCCCACCGATCGGTAGTCGTCCTTAAGCAGCAGGGCCAGGGCCCAGAAGTGGGCGGGCGTCCACAGCATCACCAGCGAGAACAGCCACCACGACGACCAACCCAGGCCACCTGTGGCGGCCGCCGCCCCCACCAGGGGCGGGATCGCACCGGCCACCCCACCGATGACGATGTTCTGGGTGGTGCGGGGCTTGAGCAGGGCCGTGTAGAGCAGCACGTAGCTGCACAGGCCCAGCAGCGACAAGCTGGCGGCCAGCGGGTTCACACCGATCACCAACACCGCCACCGAGAGGGCCGTGAGGCCGATGGCCAGGGCGAAGGCCTGGCGCTGGGCGAGGCGCCCCGAGGGCAGCGCCCGGCGACTGGTGCGTTGCATGCGCCCATCCAGCTCCTGCTCCCACAGGCAATTCAGCACCCCAGCGGCTGCCGAGGCCAGGCTGCCCCCCACCAGGGTGCAGGCGATGGTGGCGCCGCTGGGGGAGCCTCCAGCACTGAGGGCCATGCCTCCCAGGGTGGTGGCCAGCAGCAGGGGGATCAGGCGGGGCTTGGCCACCTCCAACCAGGCGGGCAGCTTCACCGAAGGACGGATCACTGAGGCCGCAGTTGGGGCATTCGCCACCGAAGCAGCGGCCGTTGCAGGTACTGCTGCACTAACCATGAACCACCTCGGAGGGGACCTCAGACGTCATCAACGGCCCGGCCAGGCGACGCCCAAAACAGCGGGCGACCACGGCGGCCAGCAAGCCCACGAGCAGGGCGGCCGTGAGCTGGTGGGCAATCGTCACCAGGGGCGCCTCGAGCTGGAGCCGCAGGGTCCAGATCCCGAGGGCAACCTGGGCTACCACCAGCGCTGCGGAGCCAAGAGCCAGCGCTGGCAACTGCCCAAGCCCCGCCGGCAGCAGGGGGATTGACGCCGCCAGGGCCAGCACGGCCAGAGCCGCGGGCATCGCCACCTGGCGGTGAGCCAGCAACCAACGGCAACCCTCCCCTGAACTGAAGCATTGGTCGGCGGCCCATTGGCTGGCCATGGAACCGCCCAGCAGGCATTGGGCCAGCACCAGCACCAGGGCCGTCGACGCCAGCAGCGCCCACCAGAGCGGCGGCACCCCAAGGCCACGGCCAGCCATGGCGAGGCGCTGGTACAGGGCACTGGTGAGGGCCACCAACACCAGGGCGGTGGTGAGATGGGCCGTCACCAGGGGAGCCGCCAGCAGCTGGGTGACGGTGAGGGCCCCCAGCCCTCCCTGCACAGCCACCAGCAGCAAGGCTGCGCCGGACATCCAGGGGAGCCACGCCGGCAGCCGGCGGCGCCAGAGAACGCTGGTGCCGGTGAGCACCAGCAGGGCTACGCCCACGACGAAGGCATCGAGCCGATGAAACCACTCCAGAAACACCTGGAGGTTCATCTGGCGCCCCGGCAGCAGGCGCCCGTAACAGAGCGGCCAATCCGGGCAGGCCAGACCGGCCTCCATCACCCGAGTGGCGCCGCCAATGCCCACCAAGGCAACCAGGGCCACCACCAGGTGGGACGCCAGCAGGCCGAGGCGGTGACGCAGCACCAGATCGGGAGCTGGGCCTGGATGGGACTGGAGATCCGCCGCCATGGCCAAGCTATTCCCGGAAGTGGGTCAAGTTAGCCAGCCTGACCAGAAGCAGGGATCAGGGTTCCCGCACATCTCAAGACTGAAACGTTGGCCCCGAAACCCACTGCCATCGCGTTGTTTTGCCAACCAATTCAACGTTGTCCCCGCAGCCGAAGGCAGCGACCCATAGGCTGGCTCCAGGGGCAAAGTGCACCGTGCCGATTCGTACCGTCCTCACTGTTATCACGGCCACCACAGCGCTTGTGCTGACAGGTCTTTGGGTGGGCAACAACGTCAACATGCTGCCGCTGGACGCCAGCAGCAACGCTCCCACCTACGACGCCCTTTTTAAGGTTTTGTTCAGCATTGGCACGGTGCTGTTTCTCGGCATCGTGATCCTGCTGGTTTACAGCTTGTTCCGATTCCGACGTCGCAGCGGTGACCTCAGCGATGGCCTCGCCATTGAGGGGAATTTGCCGTTGGAAATCGTCTGGACGGCCATCCCCGCGATCGTGGTTTTGTTCGTGGGGATCTACAGCTATGACATCTACGAGCGCATGGGCGGCATGGTGGCCCTCAACGACCACTCGGCGATGGACCACTCCGCCATGGCTACAGATTCCGCCATGGCCTCAGGTGGGGTGAGCCAGGCCCGGGTGTGGGGGGGGATCGGTGGGGCCGGCATGGATGCCGCACCCACCGGCGCCGTGCTGCCGGTAGAGGTGACGGCGATGCAATTTGCTTTCATCTTCCATTACCCCGACGCCAACATCACCAGTGGCGAGCTGCATGTGCCGACCGGCCAACCCGTGGAGCTCCACATGGAGGCCCGCGACGTGATCCACGCGTTCTGGGTGCCCCAGTTCCGGCTCAAGCAGGACGTGATCCCCGGCCAGCCCACCGTGCTCTCCTTCACCGCCACCAAGGCCGGCAGCTACCCGATTGTGTGCGCCGAACTGTGCGGCCCGTACCACGGCGGCATGCGCTCCACCGTTGTGGTGCATGAACCCGAGGCCTACGCCACCTGGCTGCAGCAGAACAGCCCCGCCAGCACCACCACCTGAGACGCCATGACCCTCGCCAATCCGAGCGACTTCAACGGCAGCCTGCAACCCCAGGGCTGGTTGCGTTACTTCAGCTTCAGCCTTGATCACAAGGTGATCGGGCTGCAATACCTGGTGTGCGGCTTTGTCTTCTATCTGATCGGCGGGGCCCTGGCCGGCGCCATCCGCACCGAGCTGGCCACGCCGCTCTCCGATTTCATGCCGCGCGACACCTACAACGAGGTGCTCACCCTGCACGGCACGGTGATGATTTTTCTCTGGATCGTGCCGGTGGTAAACGGCGCCTTCGGCAACTACCTGATCCCCTTTTATGTGGGTGCCCGCGACATGGCTTTCCCGCGGCTCAATGCCGTGGCCTTCTGGCTGATTCCCCCCGCCGGCATCCTGCTGATCAGCAGCTACTTCATCGCTGGAGCGGCGGCCCAATCCGGCTGGACCGCCTATCCCCCGCTGAGCCTCACCACCCCGGCAGCGGGTCAGGTGGTGTGGATCCTGAGTGTGCTGCTGCTTGGCGGTAGCTCGATCTTCGGCGGCATCAACTTCATCGCCACCATCCTCAAGTTGCGGCGGCCCGGCCTCAAGTTGATGCAGCTGCCGATGTACTGCTGGGCCATGCTTGGCACCAGCATCCTGGTGGTGCTCTCCACGCCAGTGCTGGCCGGCACCTTGATCCTGCTGAGCTTTGACATCATTGCCCACACGGGCTTCTTCAACCCTGCCCTGGGGGGCAATGTGGTGGTTTATCAGCACCTCTTCTGGTTCTATTCCCACCCGGCGGTGTACATCATGGTGCTGCCGGCCTTCGGCCTGGTGAGTGAGATCCTGCCGGTGCACGCCCGCAAGCCCCTGTTTGGCTACACCACGATGGTGTACTCGATCATGGCGATTGTGTTTCTGGGCTTGATCGTCTGGGCCCACCACATGTTCACCAGTGGCACGCCGCCCTGGATGCGCCTGTTCTTCACGATCGCCACATCATTCATCGCCGTGCCCACCGGCATCAAATTCTTCAACTGGCTGGCCACCCTCTGGGGCGGCAAGATTGCGCTCAACTCGGCGATGCTGTTTTCCTGCGCCTTCATCGTGAATTTCGTGTTCGGCGGCATCACCGGCGTGGCCCTGGCCCAGGTGCCCTTCGACATCCACGTGCATGACACCTACTTCGTGGTGGGCCATTTCCACTACATCGTCTACGGCGGCACGGTGTTTGTGATCTTCGGCTCGCTCTATCACTGGTATCCGAAGTTCACCGGGCGACTGCTCAATGAAGACCTGGGCCGGCTGCACTTCCTGCTCACCTTCATCGGCTTCAACCTCTGCTTCGCCCCCCAGCACTGGCTGGGTCTCAACGGCATGCCCCGCCGGGTGGCGGAATACGACCCCACCTTCACCACCCTCAACCAGGTGAGCAGCGTCGGCGCCCTGCTGATGGCGATCAGCACCCTGCCGCTGCTGATCAACGTGGTGGTGACGGCCATCAACGGCAAGGTTGCCGGTGACAACCCCTGGAACGCCCTCACCCCCGAGTGGCTGACCAGCTCGCCGCCCCCGGTGGAAAACTGGATTGGCGAAGCGCCGCTGGTCACCGAGCCCTACGGCTACGGCCAGCATCAGGAAGTACCCCAGGAGGTCCAGGCATGACCAGCACCGCCCCCCTGCAGGATCCCGGCAGCCTCGCAGCCGACCAAGCCACAGACCACGCAGCCGATCACGCCACTGAGGGCCATGGCGACTTCCGTCTGTTTGGCCTGGCCACCTTCCTGGTGGCCGACGGCATGACCTTTGCGGGCTTCTTCGCCGCCTACCTCACCTTCCGGGCCGTCAATCCCCTCCAGGAGGGCAGCACCTACGAACTCGAACTGCTGCTCCCCACAATCAACACCGTTGTCCTGATCATCAGCAGCTTCACCTTCCACCGGGCCGGCAAGGAATGCCGCGGTGGCAACCTCGCTGCCAGCCGCCTCTGGCTGGCGATCACCGGCGGGCTGGGTGCAATCTTCCTGGCCGGGCAGATGGTCGAATACTTCAGCCTGCCCTTCGGCCTCACCGACAACCTGTTCGCCAGCACCTTCTATGCCCTCACCGGCTTCCATGGCCTGCACGTCACCCTTGGCGTGATCTGCATTGCCATCGTGGCTCTGCAAACCCGCCAGGGCGGCCGCAACACCGCCAGCGATCACTTCGGCCTGGAAGCGGCCGAGCTCTACTGGCACTTCGTAGACGGCATCTGGGTGGTGCTCTACGGGATTCTTTATCTGCTCTGATCGTCTTCAGGCGCTGGGATGGTGTTCAAGCGCTGGCAGCGTTGGCGAATTGGAAGCACACTCGGCACAATCGATCCATCACTCTGCCGAGGGCAGGCAACACCCATGGCTGGCAGGACGGACGACGGTCCCCCCGAAATGCTGGAGGGGAAGGCGCTGCTCGATCGGGCCCGGGCCCTGAGCAACCGCCCCGAAGACGAGATTGCCCGGGCTTGTGGCTACGTGGGACCTAGCGGTCGAGTGCTCAAAAAGAGTTTCTACCGGGCCCTGGTGGCAGCGAAGGGCTATTCCATGCCCAACGGTGCCGGCAGAGCCAGCGCTGGTCGCTCCAGCGGTCAGGGCAAGGGGCGGCAGGCAGAGTTCCGCACGCGGGTGCACGGCAACGGCAACCTGCTGATCGGCCACGCCTACACCCGGCGCCTGGGGCTGGAGCCAGGCCAGGAATTCCGCATCGAAATTCACCAGGAAACAGGCTCCATTTGGCTGCTGCCCCTGGAGGAGTAGGGCAAGCCAGGCCCTCTTCAGTCATCGCGCTCTTCAGTCATCACCATGAAAGCTGGCGCTGAAGGCCAGGAGGTCGATGCCACTGAACAGGAAGCTGATGCCCACCAGCACACCGATCACCCACAGCAGGCCCCAGCCCTGCATCGTCACAATCAGCACGCCCAGGATCAGGGTGACGATGCCATTGAGCAGGCCCCAACCCCAACCCCTCACCTGGGTGTGGCCAAGCGACACCAGCACCGACACCACGCCCTCCAGGATGAAGACGAGGCCGATGGCGAAGGCCAGGCTGGCCACCACAACACCACCCTCGAGCGGCCCGCCCCGGAACTGCTGAATCATCCAGGCCCCCACGACGATGAACAGGGTGGAGATCACCAGGCGCCAGAAGCAATACCAGCGGCCCAACTGACGGGACCGGGCCAGATTGCTCACCCAACCGACGATGCCACCCACCAGAAAGGCAACCGCCACGATCACGGTGATCCAGGCTGAGGCCACCACCGGAAAGATCAGAGCCAGCACCCCCAGCACCAGCATCAACACCCCCTCAAACAGGGTGAAGGCTTTGAGTCCCGCGCCATTGGGGGACAACAGACTTGAACCCATCGGTGGTCCAGCGACATCCCTCGGACCGTAATCACGGTGGGCGGCCCTGGCCACACGCGGCTCAGACCCAGCCGTGATCAGCCAACCAGGCGGCATCGACGCCAGCTCCGGAGCTCCCCTGCTCGTTGTTTCTCTGTTCAGCTCCGTTGAACGTTTTGTTCAACAAACCCAAATCGCCATTCCAGGCGTCCCCGCCCCCCCCTCCTCGGCCCGCCAGCAACCGCTCGGTGTACTTGGCCAGCAGATCGGCCTCCAGATTCACCCCATGGCCGACGGCCAGCTGGGCGAGGGTCGTGCTGGCCCAGGTGTGGGGGATCACAGCGATCCAGAAGCCCCCGCCATCCGCGTCGCAACCCGCCACGGTGAGGCTGATGCCATCAACCGCCACGCTGGCCTTTTCGCAGATGTAGCGGCCGTAGGCGGGGTCGTTCCAGGCCAGCTCGAGGCGCCAGGAGGCCGGCTGACGCGCAATCGCCCGCACCACCCCCAACCCGTCCACATGGCCGCTCACCAGGTGGCCACCGAGGCGATCCGCCAGCCGCAGGGCCGGCTCCAGATTCACCGCCCCGCCCCGTTCCGCCTTGGCCGCCAGGGTGGTGCGTCCAAGCGTCTCTTCGCTCACGTCCGCGCGAAACCCATCGGCCAGGCGCTCGGCCACGGTTAGACACACCCCATCCACCGCCACGCTGTCGCCCAGGGCCAGCTGGGCTGGCCCCCAGGCGGCGCCGGCTGGCGGATGCCACTGCACCTGCACCCCCTTGGGACTGCGCCGGATTGCACCGATTGCCTGCACCAGCCCGGTAAACATGCGCTGTCCAGCCCAGGGCGAACCAATCTGGCCATAATCGGGCAAAGGGTGGACCAGGCAAGCCATGGTCGAGATGCGCGTTGCCGGAATTGCCCTGGATGCGGCCAGCCGCAGTCCGATCGTGTTGCTGCGCGATCCCTCGGGCCGGCGCCAGGTGCCGATCTGGATCGACCAGGCCCAGGCCCAAAACATCCTGGCTGGCCTCAGCGACGAGGCGCCGCTGCGGCCCCTGAGCCACGACCTG
This sequence comes from Cyanobium sp. Aljojuca 7D2, assembly GCF_024346415.1. NCBI lineage: Bacteria > Bacillati > Cyanobacteriota > Cyanophyceae > Synechococcales > Prochlorococcaceae > Cyanobium > Cyanobium sp. Aljojuca 7D2. The sequence goes on along the minus strand of NZ_JAGQCX010000003.1, from coordinate 124,311 downwards.
ATGGCCTCCCTGATCGACGCAGGGGGGCTGCAGCTCGACCGGGTGGTGATCCACACGATCGAAGACAGCACCTTCCGCGCCGTGCTGAAACTAAGCCCCGCCGAGCCTGAGCACGCCAATCTCGAAGCTCAAGCAGACGAAACCCAAACAGCCGAAGCCCAAACAGCGGAGGCGGCCGTGCAGGCGCCGGCCGGACTGGAAATCGATGCCAGGCCCAGCGACGCGATCGCCCTGGCCCTGCGCACCGGCAGCCCGATCTGGATGCTGGAGGAGGTGGTGGCTGATGCCTCGATCCCGGTGGACGCGGAGGCCGATGCAGAAGACCAGGACAATTTCCGCCGCTTCCTGGACAGCACCAGCCCCGCCGACCTGGTGCGCCACCTCAAGCAAGCCCACCCAGAGGCCGAGCCACCCGACACACCCGCTCCATGACAGCCCCGGCCCTGCGCCCCTTCGGCGATGGCCCTCCGGTGTCCCCCTTCAGCCTTGGCACGATGCGGGCCCTGGGCAGCCCGGCGCAGATGGAGGCCGTGCTGCGCGCCGCCCTGACCGCTGGCATCAACCACCTGGAAACGGCTCCCGCCTACGGCCCCGCCGAAAGCTTCCTGGGCCAGGCCCTCGCCGCCCTCGCCGCAGAGGGTTTGGAGCCTCCGGGCGGCTGGCGGATCACCAGCAAGCTCCTGCCTGGCTCGGATCTCGCCACCGCCCAGGTGCAGCTGCGGGCGATCCTGGCGCGCCTCGGCGTGGCGCAGCTCACCACCGTGGCCGTCCACGGCCTCAACACGCCGGAGCACCTGGAGTGGGCCCTGCGCGGCCCCGGCGCCGATCTGCTGGCCTGGGCCCGCGGCGAAGGGCTGGTGGGACAGGTGGGCTTCAGCAGCCACGGCAGCCCCGAGCTGATCGAAGCCGCCCTGGCCTCCGGGGCCTTCCGGGTGTGCAGCCTGCACCTGCACCTCTTCGACCAAACCCGCCTGCCGCTGGCCCGCGCCGCCCTGGCCAGCGGCATCGGCGTGCTGGCCATCTCCCCGGCCGACAAGGGCGGCCGCCTCTACGACCCGCCGGCGGAGCTGCTGGCCGACTGCGCCCCGTTTCACCCCCTGGAGCTGGCCTACCGCTTTCTGCTCGATCAGGAGATCTCCACCCTGAGCCTGGGGGCCGAGCAGCCGGGCGATCTGGCCTGGGCCACTGCCATTCACGGGCCCTCGCCCTGGCTGAGTGCCGCGCAACTCGCAGCCCTGGAGCGCCTGAGTGCCGCGGGCCGGGAGCGCCTGGGGGCCGAGCGCTGCGGCCAGTGCCGCGCCTGCCTGCCCTGCCCCAACGGCGTGCCGATCCCTGAGCTGCTGCGCCTGCGCAACCTGGCCGTCGGCCACGGCATGGAGGCGTTCGCGGGCGAGCGCTACAACCTGATCGGCCGCGCCGGCCACTGGTGGGAGGAGCGCAATGCCGAGGCCTGCCAAAGCTGTGGCGCCTGCCTGCCCCGCTGCCCCCACCAGTTGCCCATCCCCGCGCTGCTGGCCGACACCCACCGGCGTCTGGCCGCCGCACCGAGACGGCGCCTCTGGGGCTGAATCTCAGGATCTGGGCGCGGCCGCATCCCAGAGGTTCTGCTGGGCGAGCTGCTGGGCCAGGCTGAGCGGCGGCAGGCTCCAGCAGCGCTGCAGCAGGGCATCGCCGGGCAGCAGCAGCGCGGCCATCGCCGCCGGAAAGCGCCGGGCCATCGGCGCCAGCTGCGCCTGGGGCAGGGGCGGCACCCAACCCCGGGCCAGCAGTTGCTCCAGCAGGGGCGGCTCCAGCACGGCCCCCAGCCACTCCAAGGGGGGCTGCTGGGGTGGGCTCGCCGCCGGCCTCAGCAGCAGCTGCCAGCTGAGCGGCGCCCCCGACTCCGGCCAGATCACCGCCAGGCGCTGGTCGCGGCGCAGCAGGGGGATCAGGCGCTGCAGGGGCAGCACCGCCGCGTCGGCTTTGCCGCTGAGCAGCAGATTGAGCCCATCGCGCTCGTCGTAGGCCAGGGCCTGGGCCCGCAATCGCTCGAGCTGGGCGAAATCGCCTTTGACGATCTCCAGGCTGATGCGGGGGCTGGAGGGCAGCACCAGCCGGCCCCGCAGGCTGGGATCGAGCAGCAGCGCCCAGCCCTCCTGCCGCCGGGCCAGCAAGTCGGAGCGGCTGCGCAGGGCGATCACCCAGGGGCTGTAGGCCCAGGGAAAGGCCAGTTCGCCGGCGCCGACCGAGCCAAACAGCCGCGCCACCTCGGCACTGAAGGGCGCCAAGCGGGCCCACAGCCGCGGCGCCCCAAACGGCTGCAGCACCTTGGGGCCCAGACCGCTGGCCAGACCGCTGCCCAGACCGCTGGCCCAGCCGTCGCTGAGGGCGACCAAACCAGGCTGCGCGCCGGGCTGCACTCTGGGCTGCGCGGTGTGTTGCACACCCTGTTGCACAACCACCTGAAGCTGTTGTTGCACCGCAGCGGGGTCCGCCAGTTGCTGGGAGCGCCACGGAGCCGGCAGTTGCTTCAGCCAGGCGGCCGGCAGTTCGCCCTCAGCCAGCAGCAACTGGGGGCCCTCAGCGGGGCGGCAGGCGGCCAGCAGGCCGGCGCCCAGCCCCAGCTGCAGCAGCCGGCGACGGGAGAGCGGGGCAGACAACAGAGCCATGGCTGCGACCCTAGACACCGAGCTCAAGCCGGCAGGCCTGGTCGCAGGCGGCCGCCAGGGCCGCAGGGGGCAGGCCAGCCAGCTCCCAGAGCAGGGCCAGGCCGCCGGCCCCCACCCCCTCCTTGACGTAGCCGCGCTCGTAGTCGCGCAGGGCTGCGCTGCTGCAGCCGTGGAAGCGCAGGGCCGCCACCTCCAGCCGCGGCTGCACCTGCCACTGGGCACCGATGCGCGCCAGCAGCAGGGCCAGATCGCTGCCGGGCTCCTCGGCCACCCAGGCCGTGGTGGCAAGCCCCACCTGGCTCACCAGCGCCTGGCGCCCTTCGGGCTCCGCCAGGGCCAGGGCCAGGGCGAGCACCGCCGCCATCTGGCTGCCGCCGGCAAGCAGCACGGGGGTGCCCCGCGCCGCGGCCGCCGCCACCAAACCAGCCGCCAACGCCTGCATCGGATCGCCCACCGCCGCCAGCACGGCCATGGGACTGGGCTCGGCACCGCCCCCAGGCACAACCCCAGCCACGGCTGCCTCTAGGCCCCGCCGCACCAACGCCGCCTTGAGGCCATGGGCCGGTTGGCGCAGGCTGCCGCTCACCAGCCCGGCCGCCTCCACCCCCAGCCCCTGCAGCACCGCCAGGGCGGTGGTGGTGCCCCCCGGCACACACTCCGCCAGCAGCAGCGGCTCGGCGGGGTTCCAACGCTCTCCCCAGGAGCGGCCACGCTGCAGGAGGGCCTTCACCCGGGCCGGATCGAGGGCCCGGCCGGTGCTGAGGCAGCGGGCCGGGCCCGCGCTCTCGAGCGCGGGCAGGCGCAGGTGCGGCACCGATGGGGCGACGGCACAGCCCAGATCCACCACCCGGGTGCGTTCCAGCAACCCCAAGTCCCGCAGCACCACATGGCTGATCAGGGCTGGGCTCACCCCGGCCGGCAGGGGCGGCAGGGCATGAACACGCCCGGCGCCAGGCCCCTGCAGCAGCAGCTCGGCGTCGGCGGCGGCCGTGCCCAGCCGGGCCTCGGGGGTGGCCCCGGCGGCGGAAATCCCCGGCACCGCCGCGGTGTCGGTGGCGGCCAGCAGCAGCAGGGTGCGGCTGGCCGGCCAACCCTGCTGCAGCGCTGCTCGCCAGCGATCAGGGGCCATCGCCGGGCTCAGAGGGGATCGAGGGCCACCAGGGCGCGCAGGGCTCGAGGGGGCTCGGGGATCGGGGAGCGCAGGCGCGGAAAGATCCAGTAGGCCACCGCATGCAAGGCCAGCACCACGATCCCGTTCTGCACCCACACCAGGGCGACGGCGGCCAGCTGCACCTGGGCCAGGTCGATGCTCTCGGCCAGGCCCACCCAGCCGGCCAGCCTCTCCAGCAAACCAGCGGCCGCGCTGGTAAGTACCACCCAGAGGTTTTCCCCCACCAGCAGCGACAACACCGCCACCCGCACCAGAAAGCCGGCCGCACCGATCAGGCTGCCGACGCCCCAACTCAACCACCAGCTGGCCCGCCAGCCGCCGGTGCCGCGCCAGCACCAGCCCAGCCACAGCGCCAGGAAGCCGTAGGGAAAGAGCACCAGGGGGCCGCGGATCGGCCCCATCAGGGCCACCAGCAGCAGGGCTGTCACCACCAGGCCCTCCACGGCACAGCGCCAGCCGTGGCGCAGCTGCAACAGGGCCAGGGGCAGGGGCAGGGCCAGCCGAAACAGGGGGCTGCCCACCGGCAGGTAATACAGCGCCACCCACAGCAGGGCAGTGGCGGACGCCAGATAGGCCGTGTCCATCAACTGGCGGGCCTGTCCGCGCGTGAGCTGGCGTCGGGACGGCATCAACGCGGTGCCGGGGCCGGCGTGACCGTGGGTGCGGGCGTGACGGTGGGCGCCGGCTTCGGCGTGGACGCGCCGATGCGCTCGATCATCTCCACTTCGAAGCTCACGCCCGCCGCCCGCAGGGCCTCGGTGACGGCCTCGGCAGGGGCCGCCGGATCGGCCGCAGGCAACTGAATCGTGATCCGGTAGGGGGCCGGCTTGGTGGGTGAAGCGGCTGGGGGCAGCGGCGGGGCGAGCGGGGGCTTGGGGCGTGCCCCATTCGGGGCTGCCGGAGTGGGGGCTGCCGGAGTGGGAGTGGCTGGATTGGGAGCGGCTGAAGTGGGGGCCACGGGCTGGGCTGGGGGCGTCGAGAAGCTGCGGGAGAGCTGGTCGCCCAAACGGGTGCCGCTGCAGCCAGCCAGAGCCAGGCCGCAAACCGCCAATGCCAACCGCATCTGCAACCGCAGGGGGGCCCAGGCCACGGTGGCCATCAGCTGTCGGCCGCCCGGATCACGCGCACCGCACTGGCCCGCAGGCGGCCTGTTTTGGTGGTGGTGGGGGCCTTCGCAGCAGCGGTCTTGGCAGCCGGCTTTTTGGCAGCTGGCTTTTTCGCCGCAGGCTTCTTGGCGGCGCCGGCAGCCGGCTTGCGACCCTTGGCCTTACCCGTGGCGGCCTTGGCGGCGAGCAGCTCCACGGCCAGCTCCAGGGTGATCGTGTCGGCGGTGGTGCCCTCCGGCAGAGAGGCATTCACCTTGCCCTGCTTCACGTAGAGGCCATAGGGGCCATCGAACAGCTGCACCGCCTCATCGCCCCCCTCCGGAGTGCCGAGATCCTTCAGGGCGGTGCGGCCGCCGCGGCCCTTCTTGGGCATGGCCAGCAATTCCACGGCGCGGCTCAGCCCCACCATCAGCACATCGTCTTCGGCCTTGAGGGAGCGGTAATCCTTCTCGCCCTTGCCCTTTTGGTGCACCACATAGGGCCCGAAGCGGCCCAGGCCCGCCTCGATCTTGCCGCCATCGGGGTGCTCACCCAGGTGCCGCGGCAGCCGCAGCAGGCCCAGGGCATCCTCGAGGCTGAGCTCCTCGGGCTTGACGCCCTTCGGCAGCGAGGCCCGCTTGGGCTTGGGATTCTCATCGCTCACCTGGCCCCGCTGCACATAGGGGCCGTATTGCCCGAACAGCAGGTAGACCAGGTCGCCCGTTTCCGGATCCTCGCCCAGGGATTCGGGGCCATCGGCCTTCTGCTTAAGAATCAGCTCGGCCTTGTCGGCATCGAGATCGGCCGGGGTGATCTCCTGGGGAAGGGTGGCCTTGAGCAGCTCTTCGGTGCCGTCGTCGGCCACGCGCTTGGTTTCCAGGTAGGCACCGAAGCGGCCGATGCGCACCACGCAAGGCAGGCCCTCGAGCTCCACCGTCCGGGACACCCCAGGATCGATGTCGCCTTCGCGCTGGGCCACCTGGGTTTCCAGGCCCTTGTCGCCCTTATAGAAGCTCTGCAGGTAGGGCAGCCACTGCACCTGCCCGTGGGAGATCTCATCGAGGGTGTTCTCCATCCGGGCCGTGAAACTGGTGTCCACCAGATCCGGGAAGTGCTCCTCCAGCAGGGCCGTCACGGCAAAAGCCGTGAAGCTGGGGGTGAGGGCGTTGTTGGCCAGGGTGGCGTAGCCGCGATCAACGATCGTGCCAATGATCGAGGCGTAGGTGGAGGGGCGGCCGATCCCCTCTTTTTCCAGCATCTTCACCAGGGCCGCTTCGCTGTAGCGGGCGGGGGGCTGGGTTTGGTGGCCGAGGGCCTCCACCGCCTTGCAGGCCGGGCGATCGCCCACCTTGAGGGCCGGCAGCAGCACCTCCTGACCCTCCAGGGCGGCATCGGGATCGTCGGAGCCCTCCACGTAGGCGCGGAAGAAGCCGGCGAAGTCGATGCGCTTGCCGGAGGCGCGGAAGCTCGCAGGGCCCAGGGCGCCGCCATCGACCTGCAGTTCCACCGCCAGCATGGTGAGCCGAGCGTCAGCCATCTGGCTGGCCACCGTGCGCTTCCAGATCAGCTCATAGAGGGCCAGGTCCTTGTCTTTGAGGCCCGTTTCGTTGGGTGTGCGGAAAGATTCACCGGCGGGGCGGATCGCTTCATGGGCCTCCTGGGCGTTGCGGGCTTTGGTGGAGAACTGGCGGGGAGACGGGCTCAGGTAGTCCTTGCCGTATTTGGCGCCCACGCAGCTGCGGGCGGCGTTGATCGCCTGGTCGCTGAGGTGCACCGAATCAGTGCGCATGTAGGTGATGAAGCCGCGCTCGTACAGCCCCTGGGCCGTGCGCATGGTTTCGCGGGCCGAGAGCCGCAGCTTGCGGTTGGCCTCCTGCTGCAGGGTGCTGGTGGTGAAGGGGGGCACGGGCTTGCGCACCGTGGGCTTCTCCTCCACCTCCGCCACGGTCCAGGGGGCGCCCTGCACCTGAGCCTGAAGGGCTTTGGCCTCGGCCTCGCTCAGCAGCTTCACCTTGCTGCCGGCCTTGAGGGCTCCGGTGCTCTCATCGAAATCGGAGCCACCGGCGATCTTCACGCCGCCCAGCTGGCTCAGCTTGGCCTCAAAGCCGCCGCCGGCCTGCTCCAGCCGGGCCTTGAGGTCCCAGTAGCTGCCGCTCCTGAAGGCCCGGCGGGCCCGCTCGCGCTGCACGAGCAGGCGCACCGCCACCGACTGAACGCGGCCGGCGCTCAGCCCCCACGCCACCTTTTTCCACAGCAGCGGCGAGAGGGTGTAGCCCACCAGCCGGTCGAGGATGCGGCGGGTTTCCTGGGCGTGCACCAGCTCCATGTCGAGCTCGCGGGTCTGCTCCAGGGCCCGGCCGATGGCTTCTTGGGTGATCTCGTGGAACACCATGCGCTTCACCGGCACCTTGGGGCTGAGCAGCTGCAGCAGGTGCCAGCTGATCGATTCGCCCTCCCGGTCTTCGTCCGTGGCCAGCAGCAGCTGGTCGGCGCCCTTGAGGGCGTCCTTGAGCTCTTTAACCACCTTTTTCTTGTCCTTCGGCACCACGTAGAGGGGCTCGAAGTTGTTGGCGGTGTTCACGCCGAGGTTGGCCCACTTCTCACCCTTGTGGGCCGCCGGGATCTCACTGGCGTTGTTCGGCAGGTCGCGCACGTGCCCCATCGAGGCTTCCACCTTGAAGTCCTTGGGAAGGAAGCCGCGAATGGTGCGGGCCTTCGTGGGACTCTCGACAATGACCAGGGTGTGACCCACAGACCAGCGCATAACCGCTTCCCTCTTTATCGCATCCAGGGACCGGGTTGGCTGCGAAGCGCGGCTACAGTCCCCGACATCACAGATCCCACCTCGCCGCCGTCACCCTGATGTTTCTGCTCGGCGCCATCTCCACCGTGGCCGATGCCATTGGCAGTGGTGCCGGAACCGGGGGGCTGAATCTGCAGCTCAACGCCGGCGCGATCGCCCCGGAAGCAGCGGTGCTGATCGCCCTGCTCACCTGCCTGGTGGTGGACCTGGCTGGTGAAAAGGCCGCCAGCCGCTGGGTACCACCCATCTGCTATGCCGGCCTGGGCAGTGCCCTGGTGCTGCTGGCGCTGCAGTGGAACACGCCGGATCTGCAGCCCGCCTTCGTGGGGTCCTTCCTGGCCGACAACCTCGCCATCGCCTTCCGGGCGGTGGTGGCGGCCTCCACCTTGATTTCCCTGATGCTGAGCTGGCGCTACGTGGAGCGCTGCGGCACCCCGGTGGGCGAATTCGCAGGCATCCTGCTGGCCGCCACCCTCGGGGCGATGTTCCTGTGCGGCGCCACCGACTTGGTGAGCATCTTCGTGTCGCTCGAAACCCTCTCCGTGTCGAGCTACCTGCTGGCGGGCTACATGAAGCGTGACGCCCGCAGCTCCGAGGCAGCACTAAAATATCTCCTAGTGGGCTCGGCGGCGGCGGCGGTGTTTCTGTACGGCGCCTCCCTGCTCTACGGACTCACCGGTGGCGCCACGGGCCTCGATGCTGTGGCCGTGGCCCTGCGCACCAGCGCCTCGCCCGTGACCGCCCTGGCCCTGGTGTTTGTGCTGGCCACGGTGGCCTTCAAGATCGCGGCGGTGCCCTTCCACCAGTGGACCCCAGACGTCTATGAGGGCTCACCCACCCCGGTGGTGGCATTTCTGTCGGTGGGCTCCAAGGCCGCCGGCTTCGCTCTGGCCCTGCGCATCCTGGTGGGCTGCTTCGACAGCTTCGATGCCCAGTGGAAGCTGCTGTTCACCGTGCTGGCGGTGCTGAGCATGGTGCTGGGCAACGTGGTGGCCCTGGCCCAAACCTCGATGAAGCGGATGCTGGCCTACAGCTCCATCGGCCAGGCCGGTTTCGTGATGATCGGCCTGGTGTGCGGCACCGAAGACGGCTTCGCCGCGATGGTGCTCTACATGGCGGCCTATCTGTTCATGAACCTGGGCGCCTTCGCCTGCATCATCCTGTTTTCGCTGCGCACCGGCAGCGACCGGATTGCCGACTACGCCGGCCTCTACCAGAAGGATCCGCTGATCACCCTGGGCCTGAGCCTCTGCCTGCTCTCGCTGGGTGGCATCCCGCCGATGCTGGGCTTCTTCGGCAAGATCTACCTCTTCTTCGCCGGCTGGGCCGACCACCAATACCTGCTGGTGGTGGTGGGCCTCGTCACCTCGGTGGTGTCGATCTACTACTACATCTCGGTGATCAAGATGATGGTGGTGAAGGAGCCCCAGGAAGCCTCCGAAGTGGTGAAGGCCTATCCGGCGATCACCTGGAACGTGGCCGGCCTGCCCGCCCTGCGCACCGCCCTGGTGGGCTGCGTGATCATCACGGCCGTGGGTGGCATCCTGTCCAACCCCCTGTTCGTCTGGGCCAGTGAAGCCGTCACCGGCACACCGATGCTGGTGCAGGCGATTGGCTGAGATGCGACTCACCGTCCGCCGATGAGCGCCCCTGTGGCCCAGCTCCAGGAGGTGTCCAAGGTGTACGGCAGCGGCGAGATGGCCGTCAGAGCCCTCGACCACGTGGACCTCACCGTGAACCGGGGCGACTACCTGGCCGTGATGGGAACCTCCGGCTCGGGCAAAAGCACCGCCATGAACATCCTCGGCTGCCTCGATCGGCCCAGCGATGGCAGCTACCGACTCAATGACACCCCGGTGGAAGGGCTCAGCGACGACCAGCTGGCCGACCTGCGCAACCGGGATCTGGGCTTTGTGTTTCAGCAGTTCCACCTGCTGCCCCAGCTGAGCGCCCTCGACAACGTGATGCTGCCGATGGTGTATGCCGGGGTGCCCGCCGCCGAACGGCTGCAGCGGGCCCAGGCAGCGCTCGAACGGGTGGGGCTGGCCCAGCGGCTGCACAACAAGCCCAACCAGCTCTCCGGGGGCCAGCAGCAACGGGTGGCCATCGCCCGGGCGATCATCAACCAACCGGCCCTGCTGCTGGCCGACGAGCCCACCGGCGCCCTTGATTCCCAAACCACGGCCGAAGTGCTGGACATCTTCGATGCCCTGCATCGCGGCGGCATGACCGTGGTGATCGTGACCCACGAAGACGACGTGGCAGCCCGGGCCGAAAAGATCGTGCGCTTCCGCGACGGGCGAATCCTCAGCTGACGCATCGGCCAGCGGGGGGGACCCAGCTCCGAAAGCGTTTTTGGATTTGTTGCACAACGTGTTCAACAAACTGATCCGCCAAACAGGGCAGGCCGCAGCTGCCCGCCCGCCAGGCAGCCGTTGTGATCAGCCCTGATTCGCCGCATTCGCAGGTTGCGGCCGCTCCAGGCTCTGGAGCAGCTGGCCCATCAACAGGGCGATGGCATCGCTGCCGGCGGCGCCCTGGCCGGGGTCGAGATCGCCGGGATCGACGGCCATCCAGCCACCATCGCCGGGCAGACGCAACTCGAAGTGCAGATGCGGCCCGGTGCTCAGGCCGGTGCTGCCCACCCGGCCGATCACCTCGCCCTGGCGCACCCGATCGCCCTCCTTCACATAGAGCTCGCTGAGGTGGCCATACAACGTGCGCCGCCGCGGCCGGTCGTGCTCCACCTCAATGGCGAGGCCATAGCCACCGGCCAAGCCACTGCTCACCACCCGGCCGCTCAGGGCCGCCACCACCGGCGTGCCCTCCGGGGCCGCCAAATCCCGGCCGGCATGCATCAGCCAGCTGCCCAGGATGGGGTGCAGCCGGTAGCCGAAATTGCTGCTGGTTACGGCCGAGCCGATCAGGGGGAAGAGCAACTGGCGGTTGCCGTTGCCGCCGATGGGTGCGGGCCTAGGCGTGACGCCGAACACGTCAGCCAGCCGGAAGCTGCCGCCGGCCCCCGCCAGCAGGGCCGACACCGGCACGGTGAGCGGCGGCAACGGCTGGCCATCCAGCCCGAGGCGGCCCGGATCCGCGGCGCCGGCTTCATTGTTGAAGCGCCCGCGCCAGCGCACCACCACACCACTGCGGCACTCCTGCTGCGACAGGGCGCCGCTGCTGCAGGCTTGCTGGTGGGCCGGCACGTTGAAGGGGGTCATCCCGCCACCGGAGCGGATCCGGGCCCGCTCCGCCGGACTCACCACCCCATCGCGCACCAGGGCATCGAGGGAGGCATCAAAGCGGGCAGGGGGACGGCTCGGCAGGGCCGCCGGATCGGGACGCAGCGGCTGGGCAAGGGGCACGGTTTGGCCCAAGGCGCGGGGTGGGGCTGCAAGCTCGGGACTGACGGGCGCCGGGGTGAGCTGGTCCTGACCCCAGGCCAACCCCACCCCCAGCAGCGGTGCCGTCACCACAGGCAGCAGAGCCAACATCGCCTTGGCGCGGGGGGATTGGCGCTGGCTGATCGGATCACTCATGGGGCCCAGTGTAAAAATCTCTGCCGATCAGCCAGATCCAGCGGCAACAGCGCCCTCAGGAATGGCGCCCTAGAAGTGGCGCCTCAGAAGTGGCGCTGCAGGGTCAGCTCCTGGTCGCCGCGGGCCAGGCGCAGGCGTCCATCGGTGGTCAAGCCGCGCACCTGCCAGAGCTGGCCGTCGTGCCACCAGCCCGCTGCCGGCCGCCACAGCCGGGCCTCGGCGGCACGCCGCACGGGCTCGGGTTGGTGGGCGTGGGCGACGGCCCAATCGAGGCCGGCGAGCACCAGGCCCAACAGGCGCTGCGGCCGGGCCCAAGGATGGTGGCGCGGGGCGCCGAGGGCCTGGGCCACCGAGATGGCCCCAGCTGGCACCCGGTTGCAGCCGTTTAGTCCCACCCCCACCTGGGCCCAGCGGATCTGCTGGCCCCGCAACCGCAGCCGCGGCAACAGGCCGGCGAGCTTGCGCTCCTGCACCAGCAGGTCGTTGGGCCACTTGAGCTGCACCGGCAGCCCCAGGGCCTCCAACTGCTGGGCCAGCCCCACCGCCACCGCCAGCCCCAAGGCCGCCGAGCCCTGCAGCGCCTCGGCCCAGGGGAAGGCCGCACTGAGCCAGAGCCCACCAGCCGGAGACACCCAAGGGCGGCCCTGCTGGCCATGGCCAAAGCGCTGCCGCCGGGATTGCACCGCCAGCCGAGCGCCCTGGGCCTGCCGCTGCGCCAACCAACGGTCCAGCTCGATCTCGGTGCTGGCACACACCGGCAGGCGCCGGAGCTGCCAGCCCAGGCCTGGCGGCACGGTCAAAGGGTGGCCAGCCAGGCGCCGATGCGGGCCGCACCGGCTTCCAGCTCCTCCACCGGGTGCACCAGCGCCAAGCGCAGCCAGCCCTCGCCGCCGGGGCCAAAGCCATTGCCGGGCGTGAGGGCCACACCAGTGGCCTCGAGAAGGGCCGCCGCGACGGCCTCGCTGTCCCAGCCGCGGGCCTGGGCCTGAGGCGGCAACGCCAGCCACAGGTAGAGCGCCATCGACGGCCGCCGCACCGGCCAGCCCACCGCCTCCAGGGCCGCAGCCATGCGATCGCGCCGCTCGCGGTACACCGCTTGGAGCTGGTGGGGCCAGTCGGGCGCCTGCTCCAGGGCGGCGATGGCACCGGCCTGCAGGGCCAGCGACTGGTTGAAATCCACCACGCCCTTGAGCTGGCGTAGGGCAGTGATCAACCACTCCGCGCCAATGGCAAAAGCCAGGCGGTAACCGCCGAGGCACCAGCTCTTCGACAGGGAGAAAAATTCGATGCCGCACTCTCGCCAGTGGGGCGAGCGCAGCAGGGCCGGGGCTTCGCCATCAAGGGCCAGATCCACGTAGGGGTTGTCGTGGGCAAACACCAGCCCATGGCGCACCGCCCGCTCGGCAGCTTCATCGACCCAGGCCTGCTCACCGGTGGTGGCCGTGGGGTTGTGGGGAAACCCGAGCACCATCAGCTTGAGGGCATCCCACTGCTCGGTGCTGAGGGCCTCGAAATCGGGCCGCCAACCCGCCGCCTGATCCAGCGGCAGCAGCACAGGCTCGGCCGAGGCCAGGTGCAGCCCACCCATGTGGGAGGGGTAGTAGGGATCGAGCAACAGGGCCCGATCACCGGGATTGAGCACCGCCAGGGGCAGATGGGCCGTGCCCTCCTGGGATCCCACCAGCAGCAGCACCTCGGTGTCTGGATCCACGGCCACCCCAAAGCGCCGCAGGGCCCAGGCCGCTACAGCCTGACGAAACGGCAGGGTGGCTCCGTGCAGGCAATAGGCGGCGCTGGCGGGCTGGCCGAGCTTGGCGGCGATGGCCTGGATCGCCGCCGCAGGAGGTTGGAGGTCGGTGGACCCCAGCGAGAGATCGAGCAGGGGAGGCAGGCCCTGGGTGGCAGCCCGGGCCGAGTAGGCCGATTTGCGCTGGTCGTTGCGGGCGAAAACGCCGCTGCCGAGCCGCGACAGCCGCTCAGAGATGGGCATCCACAAAGGCCTTCAGCTGGGGTTTGGCCATGGCGCCCTCATGGCGAGCCAGCTCTTGACCATCCCGAAACAGGATCAGGGCGGGCAGGCCCTGGATCTGCAGCCCATCGCGGCTGATGGGGTTGCCGTCAGCTTCCAGCTTGCCAACGGTCAAACGGCCGGCGTATTCCGCCGCCATCGCGTCCATCATCGGGGCTATCAGCCGGCAGGGGCCGCACCACTCCGCCCACACATCCACCAACACCGGGGTGGCGGCATCGCGCACCTCGGCTTGGAAGTTGGCATCGGTGAGGTGAACGACAGTCACGGCAGGGCCCTGAAACGACGGAAGCGTGGGGGGATTGTATGGAGGCGATCCGGTGGGCGGAGCGCCCAGCCTGGACGGAACCTCCCAGACGGAACCTCAGAGTTTGTCGATCGAGCGCTTGAGCTCCTCGAGCTCCGGATCCACCTCACTCACCTTGACGGGCTCCAGTTGCGGCGCGGCCACGCCACCAGCCAAGCGGTTCTTCATCGCAGCCAGCTCGTCATCCACCTCGGGCGCCCCTTCCAGAGCCGCAAACTGGCTTTCGAGATCGGCGCCCGCCAGCTCGGCAGCCGCCTGGCTGCGGGCCTCCAGGGTCTGCACCTTTTCCTCCATGCGCTCGAAGGCGGCCATGGAGCTGTTGGTGCCGAGATTGCCCACGGCGCTCTGCAGCTGCTCCTGGGCCTGGGCCGCCTGGGCCCGGGCCTTGAGCATGTCCTTTTTGGTTTTGGCCTCGGCGATCTTGCTTTCCAGAGCCACCAGGCTCTTCTTGAGCTGCTCCACCTGACCCGCCTGGCTCTGCAGCTGGGTGTTCAGGGCCGTGGCGGTGTCCTGGCAGGTTTTGCGCCGCCCGAGGGCCTCGCGGGCCAGGTCTTCCTCGCCCTTCTGGAGAGCCAGCTCGGCCCGTTCATACCAAGTTTTGGCCTGGGCTTCAGCCTGCTCGGCCTGGTTTTGAATGCGCTTCTGGCTGGCGATGGCCGTGGCCACCGCCTGGCGCAGCTTCACCAGGTCCGACTGCATGTCGGCCACCGACTGGTCGAGAATCTTGGCGGGATCTTCCATGGCTCCGACAACCGCATTGGCGTTGGAACGGATCAGGCGGCTGAGGCGATCGAAAAAGCCCATCGGAGTCGGCGGGGGCGAGGCCTGAGGGTAGCCAGGCCCGGCTGCAGTTCACCAGCGGGATTGCCGCACCCCGATAACCTCGGCCCATGGCCAAGGCCTCCCGTCAGCAAACCCGCCAGATCGGCAACCTGAGCCTGCTGGTGCCAGCGCCGCGGCCGCCCGCCAGCGGCCTGGCCAGTTGTTTGCGGGAGCTGGAGCAGCGCTGGCAGCAGGGCGGCCATCTGGCGGCCCTGTGGCAGGCCTGGCCGCGCATCGCCGGTGCCCAGCTGGCGCCCCATTGCAGGCCCCTGCGGCTGCACAGCGGCTTGCTCACCGTGGGGGCAGCCCCCGGCCCCTGGCTGCAGGCCCTGCAATACAACCGCCACCAGCTGCTGGGGGCCTTACGCGCCCAGGGCTTCACCGTGCGCGACCTGCGCCTGGAGCAGCACCACCCCAGTGCCGCCGTTCCTCCGGGCGGCCTGCAGGAAGCGGAGGTGTGGGCCGCCCACCCCAGCCGGGTGGACGTGCATGGCATGGCCACCTGCCCATGCTGCGCCAGTCCGGCGCCGGCCGGCGAGATGGCCCGCTGGGGCCACTGCAGTTTCTGCCGACAAAAGCAACTGGCTCAAGCTCAGTAGCGCTCGGGCCGGGGGTCGCTCCAGTCGGCCGGCACACCCTGGCGCCACAACTGCCCGGCCCGCTGCTCCAGCCGGCGGCGATCCAGGCGCCAGAGGTTGTAGATGCCGCGACGCTCCAGCAGCTGGGGATTGAGGCCCTGCCAGTGGAACTGCTCCGCGGTGGCGGCATCGATCACCACCAGCACGCTGGGCTGCTGATCAGGCCGGCTGGCGGGCTGGCCCGGGCGGCTCTCGCGCCGCAGGCGATCAGCCAGGTTGACGAGATTGTGGGGCTCGGCCCCCTCGTAGATCACCACCCGGCGGCTGTAGTAGTGCAGCGAGGGCTTGAGCATGCCCACCATCGCCACCGGTTCGGCGGGGCGGGCCTGCCGCCCCAGCGCCACCGCCATCTGGCGCACCGGCTGGCCCCGCAGGCGATCGCCCAATTCCCAGGCGGGCTGGAGCACCAGTGGCACAAACGCCAGCAGCGGAAGCTGTAACCCCAGCAAGGCAACAGCCCCTCCGTGCCGGCCCAGGGCGAGGCCCAACCCCACGGCAGCGGCATAAAGCAGTCCGCCCAGGAGCAACCAGCGGCCCGCCAGCAGCTCTGGCACCAGGCCGGGCATCTCCGGGGCGACGATCAGCGGCACCCACAGGGGGGAGGCCAGCCAACCAGCCGCCATCACCGCGGTCACCACCAAGCTGAGCCGCCAGGGCCAGCCCAACCCCCGCTGGGCCGCCAGGGCCACCAGCAGGCCCGCCGCCGGGGTGGCCGGCAGCCAATAGCTAGGCAATTTGGTGGCGGCGACGGTGAAAAACAGCAGCACGGCCACCAGCCAACAGGCGGCGAAGCGCTGCAGGGAAAGCTCCGGGGCCAAGGGGTCGGCGGGCCTCCTCCAGCCCTGCACTCCCCGCCACCTCAATGGGCCAAACCCCTGGACCAAACCCGCCAGCAGCAGCGGCGTGAGCGGCAGGCTGGCGATCACCAGAACCACGCCGAAAAACCACCAGGGCTGCTGGTGGTTGTTCACCACCGCCGTGAAGCGCTGCAGGTTGTGGTAACCGAAAAAGCTGCGCCAGAAGGGCTCGCCTTCCACCAGCAGCGCCGCGCCATACCAGGGCAGGGCCACCGTCGCCGTGATCACCAGCCCCGGCAGGGGCCGCAACCGCCGCCAGAGACCCGGGAGATCCGCCTGCAGCAGGCCAAACAGCAGCAGGGTCAAACCCAGCAGCAGCACCGCCACCGGCCCCTTGGCCAGCACCGCCAGGCCCAGCAGCAACCAGGGCTGCCACCAGGCTCCCCACCAGCGAGCGCCACGGGCTGGGGCTGCGTAGGCCCTCCAGCTGAGCAGCAGGCTGCCGGCCAGCAGCCCGGAAAACAGGGCATCGCTGACGGCAATGCGGCCCCAGAGCAGCACCAACGGCGACAGTCCAAAGGCCAGAGCTGCGGTGAACGCCGTCAAGGCCGGGCGCTGCTGGCGCTGGGGCCAGCGCAGCAGGGTGTCGGCCAGGGCCAGCATCACCGCCCCGCAGGCCAGGGCCGAGGGCAGCCGCGCCGCCCAGGTGCCCAGGGGGTTCCACAGCTCCTGGCCGGGCAGGGCATAGAGCACCCCCATGGCCCAGTAGATCAGCGGCGGCTTGTCGTAGCGGGGCAGGCCGTTGACGCGGGGAATCAGCCAATCGCCGGTCTCGGCCATCGCCCGGGCCGAAGCGGCAAACAGGGGCGGCGTTTCATCCACCAGGCCGGTGCTGCCGAGGCGCCACACCAACAGCACCAGGGCTGCAGCGGCCGTGAGCCAAAGCACCTGGCGGCGCCGATGCGGGGCGACGGGCGGCAGCAGGGCCATCCGGCCAAGGCAAGGGGTTTGAACCTATCTCCCCCGATTGCGCCAGACCCCGGCCGCTGGCGCCTGCAAACCGGGATGAGGAATGGCAATCGGGGCCCCAGCGTGCGTTGAACAAACCGTTTCACAAACGCAAAAACGCAAAACAGCACCCAACTCGACTGCGTCCATCAGCCAGGCCCCGCAGCAACCAGGCCCTGCAGCAACCACGCCTCCACCCGCTCGGCCAGCACCGCGCGCGAGGCATGGGCCTCCACCCACTGCCGGCAGGCGCGCCGATCGATCGCGCCCACCTCAGCCGCCGCCGCTGCCAAGGCCACCACGTTGTCGGGCTCCACCAACAACCCATTCACCCCCGGCTGCACCAACTCCCCGGGCCCGCCGCGTCGGTAGGCCACCACGGGTACCCCGCAGGCCATCGCCTCCACCACCACGTTGCCGTAGGCCTCGTTCCACTTGGGCGTGTTGAGCAGGGCCCGGCAACAGCCCAGCTCGGCCTGCAGCTGGGCCGTGGGCAGGAACCCGCGCCACTGCAGCGTGCCGGCCGGCACCGAGGCCTCCACCGCCGCCGCGTAGGCCTCATCCTCCACCAGGCCCCACACCGCCAGGGGCAAGCCCAGCTGCGCCGCCGCCGCCGCCGCATCCTCCAGTCCCTTCTCCGGGGCCACCCGCCCAGCCCAGCCCAGCAGCGCCTCGGGCTCGGCGCAAAACCCATAGGCACTGAGATCGAAACCATTGCCCACCAGCACCGGCGCGGCAGGCAGGGCGAAATCGGCGGCCTGGGCTTGGGTGTGAAAGGCGAGGCGGTGCTGATCCCAGGCGGCGATCTCGGCGATCACCGCATCCATGGCCCGACTCACCGAGCCCATGCTCACCAGGTGAAAGATCGGCAGCGGCGCCGTCGGGGTGAGCCAGAACGGCAACCAGTCGTAGGCCAGGTTGAGCGCCGCATCGAATCCCGCCGCCGGCGCCTCGGCCAGCACCCGGCGCCAAAAGCGGGGCAGCAGGCCATCGGCAGGCATGGTGATCGGGGCGTCGCGCTCTTGATGCTGGGCACTGGGCTGGGAGCTGCCGCTGCAGGTCCACAGCGCGGCGGTGGCGCAGGCGGGGGGCAACTCCGAGCCCTCCGCCGCCAGCACCGTGAGCCGGTGGCCCCGCTCCAGCAGCCCCGCCACCAGGCTGACCAGGGTGAGCTCCACACCGCCGCCACGGCCGCTGCCCAGGGCCCCCACCGGGGTGCTCACCACCAGGATCCGCATCAGGGCTGCTCCAAAAGGGGCGTGCCCTGCCAGAGCTGCTGGCGCCGGTTGATCAACAGCACCGAGGCCAGGGCCAGCACCGCCCCCAGCCACTGCAGCGGCCGCAACTGCTCATCCAGCAGCAGCACGCCACAGAGCAGGGCAAACACCGGCGTTAAGAAGGTGAGGGCCGTGAAGCCGGTGAGATCACCGCTGCTGGCAAACCAGAAAAACAACCCGTAGGCCAAAGCACTGCCCAACACGGTGGCGTAGGCCATCAGGCCCCAGTCGGTCGGGCTCCAGGCCGGCAGCAGCGGCCCTTGAAAGGCAACGCCGCCGAGCAGGGGAATCCCGCCCAGCAGCAAATGCCAACCAGTGATCGCCACCGGATCACTCTCGCGGCTGGCATAGCGGCTCAGCACCGTGCCCAGGGCCATGGCGGCCGCCGCCGCCAGCATCCACAACTCCCCATGGCTCCAGGCCCGCTCCCCCAGGGCGGCTGGACCATCCAGCCACCAGTGGCGCAGCACCGGCGCCGGCAGGCCGAGGCAACAAATCCCTAGCAGGCCCACCAGCAGGCCCACCCAGCCCACCGGGTTGATCGCTTCGCCAAACAGGCTGCGGGCCAGCAGGGCAACCAGCAGGGGCTGGGAGTCGATCAGCACCGACCCCAGGCCCGCGCCGGTCTGACCGAGCCCCTGGGCCAACAAGCCCTGAAACAAACTGCCGTCCACCAGGGCGAAGGCGAGCAGCCAGGGCCAGTCGGCGGCGGCAATGCGCAGGGGGCGGCCCAGCAGCACCGCGGCCAGCAGCACCAGGGCACCGGCGGGCAGCAGGCGCAGGCTGGCCACCTGCAGGGGGGTGCCGCCCTCCAGCAGGGGCCGCATCGCCGCCATGGCCGTGCCCCAAAGCGCAAAGGGCAGCAGCATCAGGGGCCAACGCAGGGCCTGGGGCATGGTGCTTCCGGGCCGGTGAAGGCTTTCTTTTTAAGATCCAACCACTTCACACCGCCGCGATGCCCTGGCCCTGGCGCCGTAAGACCCGTCGCACCCTGGCGCGCATCGCCATCGAGGGCCCAATTGCCGGCCCCACCCGCCAGCGGGTGCTCAAGGCTCTCCGTCAGGTGGAGCAGCGGGAATGTCCCGCCCTGCTGCTGCGCATCGACAGCCCCGGTGGCACCGTGGGCGACAGCCAAGAGATCCACAGCGCCCTGTTGCGCCTGCGGGAGAAGGGCTGCCGGGTGGTGGCCAGCTTCGGCAACATCTCCGCCTCAGGCGGGGTGTACATCGGCGTGGCCGCCGAGCAAATCGTGGCCAACCCCGGCACGATCACCGGCTCGATCGGCGTGATCCTGCGGGGCAACAACCTCTCCAAGCTGCTGGAGCGGGTGGGGGTGAGCTTCGAAACCGTTAAGAGCGGCCTCTACAAAGACATCCTGTCCCCCGATCGCGCCCTCACCCACGGCGAACGGGAGCTGCTGCAAAGCCTGATTGATTCCAGCTACGACCAGTTCGTCGAAGCGGTGGCCACGGGACGGGGGCTCAGCCAGGAGGCGGTGCGCGGCTTTGCCGATGGCCGGGTGTTCAGTGGTGCCCAGGGCAAGGAGCTGGGCTTGGTGGATGTGCTCGGCGACGAGGAGACGGCACGGCGGCTGGCGGTGGAGCTGGCGGAGCTCGACCCGGAGAAAACCCGCCCGATCACCTTCGGCAGCCCGCCGAAGCGCTTTGGTGGCCTGATTCCCGGGCGCAGCCAGCTGCGGGGCCTGCTGGCGGCCCTCAGCCTCGAGCTGGCCTGGAGCGGCCAACCCCTGTGGCTCTACCGGCCATGAGTCAGGGGTTTGTCCTACGGGCCCTGCGCGGGGCCACCACTGCCGACGCCAACACCACCGAGGCGATCCAGCTGGCGGTGGCCGAACTCGTGGATGCTCTGGTGGCGCGCAACGGCCTGGAGGGAGAGCAATTGGTGTCGGTCACCTTTTCGGTGACCCACGACCTCGATGCCTGCTTCCCGGCCGCCATCGCCCGGCGCCAGACCGGCTGGGAGCAGGTGGCCCTGCTCGATTGCCAGCAGATGGCGGTGGCGGGCGATCTGCCCCGCTGCATCCGGCTGCTAGCCCATGCCTGGCTGCACCCGGAGCGGGTGCCTGTGCACCCCTACCTGCGGGAGGCGGCCCGCCTGCGCCCCGACCGGGCCCAACACTGATCCCGCCACCTGTGGGTCCGGCCACCACGGCCACCGGGGTCGCTGCCGGCTGAAGAGAATTGTTGTCTTGATCGGTACTGCCCTGATGGGTTTCCCTTCCCTCCGCCCCCTGCTGAGCCTTGCCGCCCTGGCCGGCGCCGGCGCCGTTGCCCTCAGCGCTCAGCCCGCAGCGGTGCTGGCCCAGGGCACACCGAGCCTGATGGAGTTCCGCTGGGACAACACCAAGGACTACCGCAAGCTCTATTTCTTCATGACCGATACCCAGCGCCTGAAGCGCTCGGAGTATTACCTGATCCTCAAACCGAAGGATCGCAAGACCGCCATCCTCAAGCTGAGCATCACCATCCCCAGCTACTTCGACGCCAAGATCGATCCCAAGCGGGTCAAGCTCTGCAAGATGAGTGAGGGCGGGATGATGTCGCGCACCAAGTGCCAGGAAACGATCCCGGCCACCATTGAGATCGCCGAGAACGGCAGGGCCATCGAGATCTTCCCCGACACCCCCGTACCCGACACCGGCACGATTGGGGTGTATATGAACATCTTCAACCCGTTCAACATCGGCATGTATCAGTTCAATGCCCTGGCCCAGGCCCCCGGCGACGTGCCGATGGCCGGCTACCTGGGCAGTTGGCTGATCCAGATCGATCCGCCCAACAACTGAGCCCGCCTCCCGCTTAGCCCGCCTGATAGGTTGGCTCCAACGCCCACTACCGACGCGACGAGCGCAGCGAGCAGCCAGTCATGACCAAGCGCACCCTGGAAGGAACAAGCCGTAAGCGCAAGCGTGTATCTGGCTTCCGCGTGCGCATGCGCACCCACACCGGCCGTCGCGTGATCCGCACCCGCCGCCGCCGCGGCCGGGCCCGCCTCGCCGTTTAAGGCCCTTGGCCCTGCCCCAGCGCCACCGGCTGAAGGGGCAACGGGTGTTTGACCGGGTGTATCAAAAGGGCCGTCGCTTCCACGGCCCTTTTTTGGTGCTCCGGATGCTGGAGGCCCAGCCCCAGTTGCTTCCCGTCGAGCAGCAAACCTGCCCGCCCAGCCCCTGGCGTTGTGGCGTGGTGGTCAGCAGCAAGGTGCACAAGCGGGCCGTGCGCCGCAACCGCCTGCGCCGCCTGCTCCACGCCCATTTGCTGGCCCAGCCACCCACGGTCTCCGAACGCTGCCTGTGGCTACTGCTGAGCCTCAAACCGGGCAGCGCTGATCTCACCCCAGAGGCCCTGCTGGGAGAATGCAGCCAACTCCTTCATCAAGCAGGTCTGACGCCATGAGCACAGGCACCGGCGCCACCATCCAGGAAACCGTGTTCTACGAGGGCGGCCCTGCCAAGGGAGATCTGGTGTTCAACCTGCTCCTGGGGCTCACGCTGATCGGCATCCCCTTCGCCGTGGGCGCGATTGTGCGAGCCCTGTGGCTGCGTTTCCGGATCACCAGCCGCCGCATCGAAGTGAATGGCGGCTGGCTGGGCCGCGACCGCACCCAGGTGGTGTACAGCCAGATCCGCGAAGTGCGCAGCGTGCCCAGGGGCTTCGGCCTCTGGGGCGACATGGTGCTGGTGCTCACCGACGGCTCCAAGCTGGAGATGCGGGCGGTGCCCCGGTTCCGCGAGCTGGAGACCTACATCGACGAGCGCCGCCAGGCCAAGAGCTCCACACCGAAGGGCATGGCCGCCTAGACCATCAGTCACACTGAGCCCACGCTCCCTTCCCCTACCCCCAGAGCCCCTCTGCCGTGATCGGCTACATCTCCGACAACCTGCTGCTCCCGATCCTCGATTTCTTCTATGGATTGGTGCCCAGCTACGGGCTGGCGATCATTGCGCTCACGGTGGTGATCCGCCTGGCGCTGTTTCCTCTGAGCGCCGGTTCGATCCGCAACGCCCGTCGCATGCGGATTGCCCAGCCCGCCATGCAGAAGCGGCAGGCCGAGATCAAGGCCAAATACGCCAACAACCCCCAGAAGCAGCAGGAAGAACTGGGGCAGTTGATGAAGGAGTTCGGCAGCCCCCTGGCGGGCTGCCTGCCCCTGCTGGTGCAGATGCCGATCCTGTTCGCCCTGTTTGCCACCCTGCGGGGCTCACCGTTTGCGGATGTGCCCTACACCCTCAACCTCAAGGTGCTGCCGTCCGAGCAGATCGCGGCGGTGGAACCCAAGCCGTTCAACAGCGCCAGCCATTCCATCTTCATCACCGAAACCAGCCATGTGCCGGTGATCGCCAGCCTTGAGGGCGGCACCAAGCTCGGCGTGGGCGATGCAGCCCAGGTGAACTTGCACACCAAGGACGGCGAGAGCTTCGCTGCGGTGTTGGGCGGCGTCGACAACGGCGATGCCTTCACCCCCACCTGGAGCGTCACCAAGGGTGAGGGCGTGGTGAGCGTGGCCGCCGATGGCACCATCACCGCCCTGACCACCGGCGACGCCACCGTGGAGGCCAAGATTCCCGGCCTGGCAGCCCGCAGCGGCTTCCTGTTCATCAAGGCTTTGGGCCAGGTGGGCTTCATGACCGATGGTGCGGTCAACTGGGATATCGCCATCCTGGTGGCGGGCTTCGGCGCCAGCCTGTTCGCCTCCCAGATCCTCTCGGGCATGGGCATGCCGGCCAACCCGCAGCAGTCCACGGCCAACAAGATCACCCCGGTGATGATCACCGGCATGTTCCTGTTCTTCCCGCTGCCGGCCGGGGTGCTGCTCTACATGGTGGTGGCCAACATCTTCCAGGCCTTGCAGACCTTCCTGCTCAGCCGCGAGGCCCTGCCCGACAACCTGCAGGCCATCCTTGATCAACAGATGGCCCAACAGACGGTCACCGTCAGTGCCAGTGGCGGCCGCCTGCCCTTCGAACCGAAAGGCAAGAAGTAACCCGCAGCACCCCGATTGCCGTGTCCAGCGTGCCCGACCTGCCCCTGCATCCCGTGCCCCTGCAGGAGCTCAAGCACCTCGAAGCCGGACGCCACTGGTTGATCAACCAGCAGATTGCCGGCCTGGACAGCCTGACGCCGGTGCGGGGCCAGCTGCACGCCACCCATCGGGGCACCGTGCTGGAGGTGGAAGGCGAAGCGGACACGATCGTGACCCTCTGCTGCGACCGCTGCCTGCAGCACTTCAACCACCCGCTGCGGGCCAGCAGCCGGGAGTTGCTCTGGATCGGCGAACCCGCCACCACCCACGCCACCGCCACCAGCGATCCGGTGGCCTTGGAGGGCGAGGGCGATGACGGCGGCGTCATGGAGCAGCTCGATCCCCGCGGCAGCTTCGATCCGGAGCACTGGATCTTCGAGCAGCTCAACCTGCAGCTGCCGATCGTCAACCACTGCGGCAGCGACTGCCCCGGCCCGGCCACCTGGACCAGCGACACCTCCGGCATCGATCCCCGCTGGCAGGCCCTGCAGGGCCTGCGCTCCTAGGCCTGCCGCCGTGACCGAAAGCTGGGCCGACCAACTCGATCTGCTGATCCGCGCCCGCACGCCGATCCTGTGGATCCGCAGCCTCGAAGAGGAACGGGTCGACAGCCTGCTGGAGCAGGCCGCCCAGCGGCTGGGGAGCCGCACCCTGCTGCGCTGGGACTTCATCGACGGCCTCAGCGGCGCCCCCAACCGCAGCGGTGAAGCGGCCCGCAACCCGATGGCGGCGCTGGCCTGCCTCGATCCCCTGCCACCCGAGCAGGGCGCCCTGCTGGTGCTGCGCGATTTCCACCGCTACTGCGACGACGCTGGCGTCTGCCGCCGGCTGCGCAACCTCGCCTCGAGCCTGCGCCAGGCTCCCCGCACCCTGGTGATCACCGCCCCCGACTGGGCGCTGCCCCGGGAGCTCGAAGACAGCATCACCCTGCTGGATCTGCCCCTGCCGGATGCCGAGGAGATCCGCCAACTGCTCAACACGATCGCCCGCGCCAGTGGCCAGCCGCTCGATCCGGCCGTGGCCGCCCAACTCACCGCCGCCTGCCATGGCCTCAGCGAGCAGCGGGTGCGGCAGCTGGCCGCCCGGGCCCTGGCGCGCCGCGGCCAATTGGGGGAGGCGGATCTGGCCGAGGTGTTGGAGGAGAAACGCCAGGCAATCGCCAAGAGCGAACTGCTGGAGTACTGCCCCAGCGAGGCCACCCCTGCCGACATCGGCGGCCTTGATGCCCTCAAGCACTGGTTGGAGCAGCGCCACATGGCCTTCAGCGAGGAGGCGATGCGCTACGGCCTGCCGTTGCCCCGAGGCGTGCTGCTGGTGGGCCCCCAGGGCACGGGCAAATCGCTCACGGCCAAGGCAATCGCCCACAGCTGGAGCATGCCGCTGCTGCGCCTCGATGTGGGGCGCCTGTTCGCCGGCCTGGTGGGGGCGTCGGAGGCCCGCACCCGCGACATGATCCAGCGCGCCGAGGCGATGGCCCCCTGCGTGCTCTGGATCGATGAGATCGACAAGGGCTTTGGCGGCGATTCGCGCAGCGACGGCGGCACCAGCCAGCGGGTGCTGGGCACGGTGCTCACCTGGATGGCGGAGAAAACCAGCGCCGTGTTCGTGGTGGCCACCGCCAACGGCGTCGACAAACTGCCGGCCGAGCTGCTGCGCAAGGGCCGCTTTGACGAGATCTTTCTGCTGGATCTGCCCAGCCCCGCCGAGCGCCGGGCCATCCTGGATCTGCAGCTGCGCCGGCGCCGGCCCGCCCACGCCATCCCCTTGGATGTGCTGGTGGACCGCACCGTGGGCTTCTCCGGCGCTGAACTGGAGCAGACAGTGATCGAGGCCATGCATCTGGCCTTCGCGGAGCAGCGGGAGTTTGGCGAGGCCGACCTGATCGCCGCCGCCAGCCAGGTGGTTCCCCTCTCGCGCACCGCCCGGGAGCAGCTCGAGGCCCTGCAGGCCTGGGCCAGTAGCGGCCGGGCCCGGCCGGCGAGCCCGGCTCCAGCCGGTGCAGATTGCGGCCCGTAACGAACTCCGACGCCAGGTAACAAGGACCGGGCCCAACCGGGGCGAGCCGAAACGATCGGCCTACCGTCGCCACCAGCCGAGATCCCTGCCATGCTGCCCAATCCCGCCCCCCGCGATCGCGGCGAACTCACCAGCCAGCTGGCCGTGGCCTGCATCGGTGCTGGCCTGATCACCAGCCTGGCGGTAGCCCAGGGCCAGAACCCCCTCACCGCCCTCGGCATCACCCTGTTTTCGGCCGTGGCGGCCGTGATGGTGGGCCAGGTGCTCTGATCCATTGATGACCCAACCGGATTGACGGCCCAACCGATCGGCCTGGCCTTGCGGGCGCTCATGCCCGCCCTGGCCAACAAGACCTACTTCAACTACGGCGGCCAGGGGCCCCTGCCAACCCCGTCGCTGCAGGCGATCACCGCCAGTTGGCAGACGGTTCAGGAGCTTGGCCCCTTCACCACGGCCGTGTGGCCTGCGATCGAAGCCACCACTGCCGGCTTGCGCCAGCGGCTCGCCCAGTGGCTAGGGGTACCGGCCCAGCGGCTGGCCTTCACCGAAAACGTCACCTCCGGATGCGTGTTGCCGCTCTGGGGCCTGCCCTGGCAGGCGGGAGAGAGCCTGCTGATCAGTGATTGCGAGCATCCCGGGGTGGTGGCCGCCTGCCGGGAGCTGGCCCGGCGGCACCAGCTGACGATCGAGTCCTTGACGGTGAGCGATCTCACCGGCAGCCCCGAGCAGGCGGCCACCACGGTGCAGGAACGCCTGGCGGCGGCCCTCACGCCCCGCACCCGGCTGGTGGTGCTGTCTCACCTGCTCTGGAACACCGGCCAGCGGATGCCGATTGCGGCGGTCGCCGCCCAGCTCAACCGCCACACCAACCAGCCCTGGCTGCTCGTTGACGCTGCGCAGAGCCTGGGGGCGATCCCAGTGGCGGAAGCGGCAGCCGCCGCCGACATCTACGCCTGCACCGGCCACAAGTGGTGTTGCGGCCCCGAGGGCCTCGGCGTTACGGCCCTCTCGGCGCGGCTACTGGCGCAGGGCCAGCCCACCCTGATCGGCTGGCGCAGCCTCAGCCACGAAGGCGATGGCTCCAGCGACTTCCACGCCGATGCCCGCCGCTTTGAGGTGGCCACCTCCTGCATCCCCCTGTTTGCAGGGTTGGATCAATCCCTGCAGCTGCTAGAAGCCGAAGGCACGGAGGGGCAACGCCTTGAGCGGATTCGCGAGCTGGCTGGCCTGCTCTGGCGAGGATTGCAGCAGCTGCCAGGGGTGGAAACCCTGCTGCAGGAGCCACCGCCAGCCGGCCTGGTGAGCTTCCGGCTGCGCCGAGCGGGTGTTGCTGGCCGCACCGTGCAGCACCTGGGTGAGCAGGGGCTGTGGATTCGCAGCCTCGACACTCCACCGTGCCTGCGGGCGTGCACCCACATCACCACCACCGCAGCCGAGATCGACCAGTTGCTGGCCGCCTTGGCCCTGCTGTAGCCGATCAAGCCCCGCGGCAGACAAGCGCACAAAAAAAGGGGCTTACGCCCCTTCTGATCTTGCCTTGATCTCCACTTTGACGGGTGGAGCCCACGGCTCAGGAAACCTCCTCGCTGAAGACGTTGCGGTAGACCCAGCCGGCCAGAAGCGCGCCCACAATCGGGGCCAACCAGAACAGCCACAGCTGACCAACCGCCTCACCGCCAACCCACAGGGCCACTCCGGTGCTGCGGGCGGGGTTCACTGAAGTGTTGGTGACAGGGATGCTGATCATGTGGATCAGGGCCAGGGTGAGGCCGATGGCCACGCCGGCAAACCCAGCAGGAGCGAGGCGATCGGTGGCGCCAATGATCACCAGCAGGAAGAAGAAGGTGAGCACCAGTTCCACGATGAGGGCCGCCCAGAAGCCATAGCCACCAGGAGAGTGAGCACCCCAACCATTGGTGGCCAGCGGGTTGGGGTTGCTGCCCGCCATCACCAAATCAAACGCAGGGCCTCCAGCCACCACCAGCTTGATGAAACCACCGGCCAGCACGCCACCGATCACCTGGGCCACGATGTAGGGAAGCAGCTCAGATCCCTTCATGCGGCCGCTGGCCCAAAGGCCGAAGCTCACGGCGGGATTGAGATGGCAACCGGAGATGTGACCAATCGCGTAGGCCATGGTCACCACCGTGAGGCCGAAGGCCAGTGACACTCCCAGAAAGCCCAGGCCAAAGGGGTTACCGGGGGCGATGTCGGCGCCGGTGAGATAGGGGAAGTTGGCCGCAATTGCGGCGCTGCCGCAACCACCCAACACCAACCAAAACGTGCCAAAAGCTTCTGCCAGAAGCTTTTTACCCATGGGGATGGAAGACGCCACGTCGTTTTGAGAAACAATCCTGACAACGTATATCGGTTGCGGTCAAGAAGCCAGCCAAAGCAGGCGTTTCGAAGCATTGATGAACAGAGTTTACAGCAGTTCACACAACTATATAAAAATAGCGAAAAGCTGGGCGGCGCGGCTACGGCGGAAGTAATTCTGGCAAAGTGCAGTCAATTGCCCTGCTGGCATGTTCCAAAAGCTTTCACCGAGCCTGAAGCGGATCGTTCTGACCCTGTGCTGCGGCCTACTCAGCTTGGTAACGGTTCTGCTGCCCGCCAGTGGCCCTCTGCCCAGTCAAGCAAGCACCCAGGCCAACGTGCAGGCCGGGAGCGAAACCATTCAACTGGCTCCAGATGCCAAGCCTGAGGGGTTGGAGGTGACCGTGGGCATCCAGGTGAGAAACCTCTACGACCTCAGCTTGGCCAACCAGAGCTTCCTGGCCGAAGGCTGGTATTGGCTGAACTGGGGGGATGACGTGCAGGCCGTGCTGGAGCGACTGAAGATTGAGCCATCAGAAATAGTGGAGTTCAGCAACGAAATCGAACCTGGCTCCTATCGCGTGAGCGAAGTGCTGCCAGAAAATGTGCAGTTCAGACCCGACGCCCCCCACTCCGTATATGTGAAGTTCTCAGGGAGGTTCTACATCAACGATGTAGCCCAGCGGCTGGCCCCCTTTGATCAGCAGCACCTGGACATTGCCTTGGAGGTGAAGCCTTCAGGCCTTTCGGAAGGGCGAAACCGCATCGCCCTGATCCCCGCACCTGTGGCTCAGGCCCCCATCGCAGGCGAGTTCACCTCCGTAAGCGGTTTCAACCTCGTTAGCACTGGCTGGACCCGTCAGAAGGTGCGGACTTATCAGCCCCTCTCCACCCAGGGCGGCGAGGGACTCCCCGCCGTGGACTACAGCCGCGCCACGGCGATTTTTACCTATGCCCCCGCTCCCTTCACCGTGTTCCTCAAGTGGATGCTCCCACTGTTTGCTGTGATGGGCATCGTGATTCTGGCGCCCTCAATCGATGGCGACCTCGGAGATGTGCGATTAGCGATCCCATCTGCTGCGTTGCTGACCCTGGTGGTGATGCATGACAGCTACAAGACCAATTTCCCGCCAGCCCCCTACCTCACCTATCTCGACGAGATCTACACCTACTGCTACATCGTTTGCTTTACCATCTTCCTGCTGTTTTTGGTGGGCACCAATGCCCACAACCGAAGCAGCGACAACGACCGCGAAACTATCACCAAAACGGTGAATCGCCTCGATCTGATCGTGCAGGTGAGTGCGGTGTCCGGCTTCTTGATCGTGGCCAGCGTTGGCTGGTTCAGTTAAGGATCAGCTGGAGGGGGTGCAGAGCTAGCTGTGCAACTGCGCCCGTAGGGCCTTTTCGGCCTCCTCCCGGTCGTCAAAGTGCACCTTGGTGGTGCCGAGGATCTGGTAGTCCTCGTGGCCCTTGCCGGCGATGAGCACCAGGTCTCCCGCTGTGGCGCCTGCGATGGCGACCGCGATCGCGGTGGCCCGATCCCCTTCCACGTCGTGGGGGCTGCCGGCAGGAATGCCGGCCACCACATCGGCCAGGATCTGCGCGGGGTCTTCGGTGCGGGGGTTGTCGGAGGTAACCACCACCTGATCGGCCAGCCGCGCCGCGATCGCGCCCATCTGGGGGCGCTTGCTGCGGTCGCGGTCGCCGCCGCAGCCAAACACGCAGATCAACCGGCCGCGGGTGAAGGGGCGGCAGGCCGCTAGGGCATTTTCCAGGCCATCGGGGGTGTGGGCGTAATCCACCAGCACCGCCGGGGAGCCATCGCCATCACCCACCACCACCCGCTCCATGCGACCGGGCACGCCGCGGAAGCTGGCCAGGCCCTGGAGCAGCAACTCCAGCGGCAGCTGCTGCTGGAGTAACACCCCTACGGCCTGCAACAGGTTCATCAGGTTGAAGCGGCCCACCAGGGGCGAGTGAAAGGCCCCTTCACCGGCCGGGCTCACCAGCAGCCCGCGAACGCCATCGGCCCCCAGCTCCAGATCCCGAATCGTGAGCTCGGCGCCACTGTCTTGCAGGGAACTGCGCCAGCAACGCTCGCCCAGCCGGCCGCGCAGGCGCTGGGCCAGCTGGACGCCCCAGGGATCATCGCCATTCACCACCGCCCCGCCCGCCAGCAGCGGCTCGGCAAACAGCTGCGCCTTGGCCTCGAAGTAGGCCTGCATCGAGGGGTGGTAGTCGAGGTGGTCCTGGGTGAGGTTGGTGAACACCGCCCCGGCGAAGCGGCAGCCCGCCACCCGCTGCTGGTCGAGGGCGTGGGAACTCACCTCCATCGCCCCGATCTGGGCACCGGCCTCCACCGCCTGGGCCAGCTGGGCCTGCAGCAGATCGGCAAAGGCGGTGGTGTGCTGAGCGGTCACGCTTTGACCGGGCCAGCGGTTCACCAGGGTGCCGAACAGGGCCGCCGGCCGGCCGGCATGGGCGGACAGATGCTCGATCAGGTGGGTGGTGGTGGTTTTGCCGTTGGTGCCGGTGACTCCGATCAAGGCCAGGCGCCGACTCGGCTGAGCCCAGAACGCTGCTGCCAGCAAGCCGGCCCAGCGCGCCAACGGCTCTGGGGCGATCAGCACCGCGTCGTCGGGCCCTGGGGGCTGGGCCGCCGCCGCCGCTGCGCTGATCACAGCCGCCGCCGCCCCCGCCTGCAGCGCCTGGGGCCAAAAACAGCCCCCATCCACCTTGGTGCCCGGCAGCCCCACAAACAGGGTGCCCCGGCCCACGCGGCGGGAATCGCAACTGATGCCGCTCACCTCCCGATTGGGCACCCCCGCTGGCAGCTCCAAACCCACCTCCCGCAGCACCGGATGGAGCAGCTGGGTCATGGCACCGGATCAGCGAATGGCGCCTTTCTAAGCGTCCTGATCCGAAAAGCCGTGCTTCTGCAACCAAACCCGCAGGCTGGTGCCGGCCAGCCGAGGTGGCACCCGCGGCAGCACCTGCTCCCCGTCGGGCGAGCGCAGCAGCAACAGCGGCACCTCCAGGCCAAAGCGGGCCTGCAAAGCGGGATCGCCATCGACATCGATCAGCTCGATCGCCAGGGGCGGCTCGAGGGCCCGCAACTTCTCGGCCAGGCCCTCACAAAGGCAGCAGCCCTGACGGGTCATCAACACCAGAGCGGGCATCAGTCGGGAACGGGATCGCAGCCGCAGGGGGTGAAGGGGTGGCAGCGCAGCAACCGGCGCAGGGTGAGCCAGCTGCCCCGCCAAGGGCCATGGCGGCTGATGGCCTCGAGGCCATAGGCGCTGCAGCTGGGGATGAAGCGGCAGCGGGGGCCCAGCAGCGGCGAGATCCACTGGCGATACACGCCGATCAGTGCCAGCAACAGCATCGCCAGCCATCGCTCCAACGGCCCAGCCGCGCCGGCACCAACCGAGGCGAGACCCGGCTCGGGCTGCAAGCCGATCTGGTGCGGCCCAACCGATAAGATCGACCGTTGGCGCGGCAAAGCTCAGGCCTGCGGGACTCTCCCAGCATGCTCGATGCCGCAGCGTCATGGGGCCATCCCGGCTCCCTCCGTCCTTCGAACTCGTTTCATGTCTCGCTACCGCGGCCCTCGCCTGAGGATTACGCGGCGCTTGGGAGACCTTCCCGGTCTCACCCGTAAGTCCGCCAAGCGGTCTTATCCCCCCGGTCAGCACGGCCAAGCCCGTCGCAAGCGCTCCGAATACGCCATCCGCCTCGAAGAGAAGCAGAAGCTTCGCTTCAACTACGGCATCTCCGAGCGACAGCTCGTGCGCTACGTGAAGAAAGCGCGCGCCCAGGAGGGTTCCACCGGAACCAACCTGCTGAAACTGCTCGAGAACCGCCTCGACAACATTTGCTTCCGCCTGGGTTTCGGCCCCACCGTGCCCGGCGCCCGCCAGCTGGTGAACCATGGCCACGTGACCGTGAACGGCCGCGTTGTGGACATCCCCAGCTTCCAGTGCAAGGCCGGCGACGTCGTCGCCATCCGCGAGCGCAAGCAGAGCAAGAAATTGGCTGAAGGCAACCTGGAATTCCCAGGTTTGGCCAACATCCCGCCCCACCTCGAGCTCGACAAGAACAAGCAGGTGGCCAAGGTGATCAGCAAGTGCGAACGCGAGTGGGTCGCCCTCGAGATCAACGAACTGCTGGTGGTGGAGTTTTACTCCCGCAAGGTCTGATCGCGCCGGCCATCGCGCCACGCCCATCAACCGATTCAGCCCGGCCCCAAAAGCCGGGCTTTTTCATGGCGTGCTGCATGGCCAGCCATGGGGCTCACCCCCCGATCAGAGCCTCAAGGGCAGCCGTCACATCGGCCTGGCGCATCAGGGATTCGCCCACCAGCACCGCATCGGCGCCAGCGCTCTGCACCCGATCGAGGTCGTCGCGCGTGACCAGCCCCGACTCGCTCACCAGCAGGCAGCCCTTGGCGCGGATCTGCTCGCCGTAGGTGGCGGTGAGCTGCTCGGTGGTGGCCAGATCGGTGTGGAAGGTGGCCAGATCGCGGTTGTTGATGCCGATCAGCTGCACCCCATCGAGAGCCAGCACCCGCTCCAGCTCGTCGGCATCGTGCACTTCCACCAGCACCGCCAGCCCCAGGGCCTTGGCCACCTTGAGCAGGTAGGCCATGTCCACATCGGTGAGGATCGCCGCAATCAGCAGGGCGGCATCAGCGCCGGCGGCCCGGGCCTGATACAGCTGATAGGGGCTGAGGATGAAGTCCTTGCAGAGCAGAGGCAGTTCCACCACCTGGCGCACCTGCACCAGCACCTCGAAGCCCCCTTGAAAAAACTGCTTGTCGGTGAGCACCGACAAACAGCTGGCGCCACCGGCGGCATAGCCCCGGGCAATCGCTTCGGGATCAAAATCCTCGCGGATCACGCCCTTGCTGGGGCTGGCCTTCTTCACCTCGGCGATCACCGCCGGCTTGCAGCAGCTGGCCCGCAGGGCCGCCAGAAAATCGCGGGGCGCTGGCAGCTCGGCCACCTGCTGCTTGAGCTTCTCCAGGGGCACCCGCTCGCGGGCAGCGGCCACCTCGCGGTCCTTCTCCCAAACGATCTTCTCGAGAATGTGGCGCGGTTCGCCTTCCTCGTGGGGGATGGCGTATTCGAGGAAGGCCACCTTCACCTTGGGATTCGGGGGCCGGCGACGGAACTCCATCTCAGGCACCCACCGCGACTGGAGCCAGTGCAGCAGCAGCCTGCTTGTAGGCCACTTCCACCACCTCACTGAGGGTGGGGTGGGTGTGCACTTCATTGGCGAGCTGGGTGACGCTCTGGCGACGCGCCACGGCGTTGGCGATCTCCTGGATCAGATCTGCCGCATGCAGGCCATAGATGTGGGCACCGAGCACCTCACCGCTGGCCTTGTTGAACAGCAGCTTCATCAGGCCATCGCTCTCTAGCTCGGCCAGGGCCTTGGAATTGGCCTTGAAGTAGCTGCGCACCACCCCGAGTTCGAAGCCGTCCTTGGCCGCCAGCGCTTTGGCATCAGCCTCGCTCAGGCCCACCGAGCTGATCTCCGGATGGGTGAAGGTGGCCGCCGGAATCGAGCGGTAGTCAATCGGGCGGGGGTGACCCAGGATGTTGTCGATCGCCACGGTGCCCTGGGCGGCGGCGGTGTGGGCCAGCATCATCTTGCCGGTCACATCACCCACGGCCCACAGGTGCGGCACGGGCTCACCGCCCACCAGCACCCGCATGTGATCGTCCACGGGGATGAAACCGCGCTCGGTCTCCACCCCCACCGCCGCCAGGTTGAGCGCGGCGCTGCTCGGCACCCGACCGGTGGCCACCAGCACCGCATCCACCTCCAGGGTTTCCACCAGCTCCTTGGTGGCCATGTCAGCCAACTCGATTTTCACCGGGCAGCCCGGCGTCACCTTGCGGGCCAGCAGCCCGGCGCGGGCGTCGATGTCGCGGCCGTCGATCAGGTGGCGAGCGGCGATCTTGGCGATATCCGGATCAAAGGTGGGCATCACCCGATCAAGGGCCTCGATCATCGTCACTTCACAACCCAGGGCCGTGTACACATCGGCAAATTCCAGGCCGATGTAGCCGCTGCCGATGATCGCCAACCAGCGGGGCAGCCACTCCAGGCTCACGGCCTCGTCGCTGGTGAACACGGTGCGCCCATCGGTTTCGATGCCGCGCGGCACAAACGGCTCCGAGCCGGTGGCGAGGATCACGTCGCGAGCGCTGTAGGTGCGCTCCACACCGCTGCCGCTCTCACGCACGGTCACCTGCTGGTGGCCGGCCAGGCGCCCCGTGCCCCGCAGGATCGTGGCGCCAGCGCGCTCGAGGGTTTTGGTGAGATTGGTGCGGATCGTGGCCACCAGCTGGTTGGCATGGTCGGCGATCTTCTGGCGCTCGAAGCGCACCGGGGCGGCATGGATCCCGAAGCCGGCCAGGTGCTCGGCATCGGCCAGCTCCCGCACCCGGCCGCTGGCCGCCAGCAGGGCCTTGGAGGG
Source organism: Cyanobium sp. Aljojuca 7D2 (assembly GCF_024346415.1). Lineage (NCBI taxonomy): Bacteria > Bacillati > Cyanobacteriota > Cyanophyceae > Synechococcales > Prochlorococcaceae > Cyanobium > Cyanobium sp. Aljojuca 7D2. The sequence goes on along the minus strand of NZ_JAGQCX010000003.1, from coordinate 90,325 downwards.
CACGCAGCCGCGGTTCACGCAGGTGCCGCCCATGTCGCGCGATTCCACGATCGCCACCTTCAGCCCGTGCTCCGCGGCGTGCTTGGCCGCGTCGAAGCCGCCATACCCGGCACCGACAACGATCACGTCGTAATCGAAGCTCGAGCCATCAAAACGCGATCCGTGGAGGGGGGCGTCGCTCACCGGGCAGCCGTGCAGTTGTTGACAGGCATTCTCCCCCGTCAGGCTCCGGCGCGCTGCCGCAAGCGCTCGAGCAGCAGGGGGGCCGCCGCCACCGCCACATTCAGCGACTCCACCACGGCACTGTGGGGGATCGTGACCCGCTGGTTGGCCAGCGCCTCCAGCTGGGGCGACACGCCGCCCCCCTCGCTGCCGAGCAACAACACCGTGGGGCGGGTCCAGTCGAGCTGCCAGTAGGGCAGCGGTGCCACCGGCCCGGCCCCCGGCCGAACGGCCACCACCACCTGGGATCCCGCCGCCGCGGCCGCCGCCAACCGCCCCGCCAGATCCGCCCGGCTCTCGCGCCACAGCGGCAGTGCCAGGGCTGCACCGGCCGAGGCGCGCAGCACCTTGGGCTGGAAAGGGTCGGCCCCATCGGCCATCCACAAGCTCTCCACCCCAGCCGCCAGGGCGGTGCGCATCAACGTGCCGAGGTTGCCAGGATCCTGCAAGCCATCGAGGGCCAGCACGAAGAGAGCTGGGGCCGCAGCCGCCGGCGCGGGTGGAGCCACGGTCAACACAACACCATCGGGATGCTGGGTGGTGGCCACCGCCTCCAGCACCTCGTGGCTCACCTCGCGGCAGATGCAGCCGGGCGGCAGGACCGCCACCAGGGCGCCGTGGTCGGCCAGCCAGGCAGCCGTGGCCAGCAGATCGACCGGCTGGAGCTGCAACCGCAGCACCTCCTGAAGCAGGTGGGTGCCCTCCAGCAGCAGCAATCCCTCCTGACGCCGACCGCGGGGGTCGTGGAGGAGCCGCAACCGCCTGACGAGCGGATTGCGGCGGCTGGTGATCGGCTCAGCGAGGCTCAGCCCAGGGCTGGGAACCACGTCAGAAGGTGTGGTGGCGACGGACGCGCATGCCGTCGTGCATCACCAGCTCCTTCTCCTCCAGATCGAGACCCCGCACCGAGGCCACCTCGCCCTTGAGACCTTCGGCCTGGAGGTTTTCAACCAACTTTTTCAGAACAATGTCCTCGATGGTCGATTGATCGAGAGCATCCGGGGTGAGATTCTCAAGAAACTTGCCGAGCTTCGAGGCCATGACCTCGGAGGCATTGGTGATCTTGAGGACAATCATAAAAAAGTGCGGATGGGGAGACTTGAACTCCCACGACATTGCTGCCACTAGTACCTGAAACTAGCGCGTCTACCAATTCCGCCACATCCGCGTGGCTGCCGCCGCAGCGACTGGGAAAACATACGCCATCGAGGGTCCTCCCCGGCTGTTCAAGCCAGTTTGGTCGGCGGCCGTCTAGACGGTCTCATCGTTTGTTGTCAAGATGCGTCAGCAAGAGCTGGGCAGTCGCTCCATGGGTTTGATCGCTGTCCAGTCCAACTTTCAGGCCCAGGCGGTTTTCAGCCCCCAGCTGGAAATCTCCGGTGGCCGCAAGCTGGCTGGGGAGCTGCAGGTGAGTGGTGCCAAGAACTCAGCCCTGGTGCTGATGGCCGCCTGTTTGCTCAGCCGCGACACGATCCGGCTGCGCAACGTGCCACCGCTCACCGACATCTCCGCCATGGCCGAGATGCTCGGCAGCCTCGGGGGCCGGGTGTTGCGCCAGGGCGACTGCCTGGAGCTCAATGGCGACGCCATCAACAATTCCACTGCGCCCTACGAGCTGGTGAACAGCCTGCGGGCCAGCTTCTTCTGCATCGGGCCGCTGCTGGCCCGGATGGGCATGGCCAAGGTGCCTCTGCCCGGTGGCTGCCAGATCGGCACCCGGCCCGTGGTGGAGCACGTCAAGGGGCTGAAGGCCCTCGGTGCCCAGGTGACGATTGAGCACGGGGTGGTCACCGCCGTCGTGCCGGGTCGTGGCCATCGCCTCACCGGCGGCCGCATCCACATGGACTGCCCCAGCGTCGGGGCGACCGAGACGTTGATGATGGCCGCCGTGCTCGCCGATGGTGAGACGGTGATCGACAACGCCGCCCTGGAGCCGGAGGTGGTGGATCTGGCCGGGCTGCTGATCGCCATGGGCGCCAAGGTGCGCGGCGCTGGCACGCCCACCATCACGATCGTGGGCGTCGAGCGTCTCCACGGCGCCGACTATGCCGTGATCCCCGATCGCATCGAAGCCGGCACCTTTCTGCTGGCCGCTGCCATCACCCGCTCCCACCTGCGGATCGCCCCCGTGATCCCCGACCACCTCGGCGCCGTGCTCACCAAGCTGGAGGAGGCGGGCTGCACCCTGGAGCACGACGGCATCGGCCTCACCCTCAAGGCCGATCACATCAATGCTGTCGACCTGCGCACCCAACCCTTCCCCGGCTTCCCCACCGATCTGCAGGCGCCATTCATGAGCCTGCTGGCCACGGCCCAGGGCACCAGCGTGATCACCGAGAACATCTTCGAAAACCGCCTGCAGCACGTGGCGGAGCTGCAGCGCATGGGGGCCGCCATCCGCATGCAGGGCAACACCGCCTTCGTTGAAGGAGTGGCCCGGCTCAGCGGTGCGCCGGTGCAGGGCACCGATCTGCGGGCCTCCGCCGCCATGGTGCTGGCGGGCCTTGCCGCCGAAGGCATCACCACGGTGCGGGGGCTGGAGTTCCTCGACCGCGGCTACGCCAACCTCGAAGCCAAACTCAACGCGGCTGGCGCCTGCATTCAGCGTGTCAGCGGTGCCTCCAACAGCACCAGCATCGCCGCGTAAGCTCTCACCTGCGGGAGCGTGCCGGAATTGGTAGACGGACTCGACTCAAAATCGAGCGCCTTCGGGCATGTGGGTTCGAGTCCCACCGCTCCCATCTCGCCGGTGTCCACGTCAGCAGTGATGGACACCTATGCCCGCTTCCCGATCAGCCTCACCCGGGGTCGGGGGGTGTGGGTGTGGGACAGCAGCGGCAAGCGCTACCTCGACTGCGTGGCCGGCATCGCGGTCTGCACCCTCGGCCACAGCGACGGCCGGATGAAGCGGGCCCTGAGCCGGCAGCTGGGCAAGCTTCAGCACGTGTCCAACCTGTATCGCATTCCTGAGCAGGAGGAGCTGGCGGCGGCGATCACCGCCCGCAGCTGCCTGGATCGGGTGTTCTTCTGCAACTCCGGAGCTGAAGCCAACGAGGCCGCCATCAAATTGGCGCGCAAGCATGGCAACAGCGTGCGTGGCATCAACACCGCGGGCGGCATTTCCGGCGGCGAGCACGGCCCCCTGATCCTCACCGCCCAGGCCAGCTTCCACGGCCGCACCCTGGCGGCCGTCACCGCCACGGGCCAACCCAAATACCACCAGGGCTTTGAGCCGATGGTGCAAGGCTTCCGCTACTTCCCCTACAACGACACCGCCGCCTTTGAAGCCCTGCTGGCCAGCTGCGAGGCGCAGGGGCCGCGGGTGGCGGCCGTGCTGCTGGAGCCGATCCAGGGCGAGGGGGGCGTGCACCCGGGCAACCGCGCCTTCTTCCAGCGGGTGCGCGAGCTCTGCGACGCCCACAACATCCTGCTGATCTTCGACGAGGTGCAGATCGGCGTCGGCCGCAGCGGCCAGCTCTGGGGCTACGAGCAGCTGGGCGTGGAGCCCGATGCGATCACCCTGGCCAAGGGACTGGGCGGCGGCATCCCGATCGGCGCCCTGGCGGTGAAGGCGAAGGTGGATCACTTCCGCCCCGGCGAGCACGCCAGCACCTTCGGCGGCAACCCCTTCGCCTGCCGGGCCGGCCTCACGGTGCTGGCCGAACTCGAGCGCCGCAAGCTGCTCAGCCACGTGCAGCGGATGGGGGAACTGCTGCAGGAGCTGCTGGCCGAGCTGGTGAGCCGCCATCCCACCCTGCTGGAGGGGGTGCGCGGCTGGGGGCTGCTGCAGGGCCTGGTGCTGCGGCCCGAGGCTCCGAGCGCCCCCGAGATCGTCAAGGCTGCGATGGAGCAAGGCCTGCTGCTGGTGCCCGCCGGGCCCCAGGTGGTGCGCTTCGTGCCGCCGCTGGTGATCCAGCCCCGCCACCTGCGCCTGGCGGTGGATCGCCTCGAGCGGGCCCTCACCAGCCTTGGTTGCTGAAACAGCCTTGGCCGCTGAGCCCGACCCCTTCGCCGACCTGATCGAGCCCTTCAGCCGCCGCGGCGTCGACCTGGGGCTCGATCGCCTGCAGGCCGCCCTAGCCGAGCTGGGCCATCCCGAGCGCCGCTTCGCCGCCGTGCAGGTGGCCGGCACCAACGGCAAGGGCTCGATCTGCACCCTGGTGCACCAGGCGCTGCTGGCCGCTGGCATCCGCGCTGGCCTCTACACCTCGCCCCACCTGGTGAGCTGGACCGAGCGCATCCGCCTGGGCGACGCCCCGATCGCCGCGCCGGATCTGCGCCGGCACCTGGAAACCGCCACGCCGGTCGCCCAACGCCACCAGCTCACGCCGTTTGAGCTGGTCACCGCCGCGGCCTTTCTGGCCTTCGCGGAAGCAAACCTGGAGCTGGTGGTGCTGGAGGTGGGACTGGGGGGCAGGCTCGATGCCACCACCTGCCATCCCCACAGGCCCGTGATCGGCTTTGCCTCGGTGGGGCTCGACCACGCCGAGTTTCTGGGGCCGGATCCAGCCCACATTGCCGCCGAAAAAGCGGGCGTGCTCCAGCCGGGCGCCGTGGCCATCAGCGCCCCCCAGAGCCCCGAGGTGGCCGCGGTGTTGAACGCCCGGGCGGCGGCGGTGGGGGCCGAGCTGCGCTGGCTGGAGCCACTCGATCTGGAGCGCTGGCCCCTGGGGCTGCCGGGGGCCGTGCAGGCGAGCAACGGCGCCGTGGCGTTGGGGATGCTGCGGGCCCTGGCGGAGCGGGGCTGGCCGATCAGCGAGGCCGCCATCCGGCAGGGCTTCGCCGCCGCCCGCTGGCCCGGCCGGCTGCAACAGCTGATCTGGCGCGGCCAGCCCCTGCTGCTCGATGGGGCCCACAACCTGCCCGCCGCCCTCGCCCTGCGCAGCGAACTCGACGCCCATCCCGAGCGCCACGGCCTAGCCCCCGGCCCCCGCCACTGGGTGCTGGGCATGCTGGCCAACAAGCAGGGGCCGGCCATCCTCGAAGCGCTGCTGGCCCCCCACGACCGCGCCTGGATCGTGCCGGTGCCCGGCCACGCCAGCTGGAGCCATGCTGCCCTCGCCGTCACCTGCCCCAGCCTCGTGGATCAGCTGCAGCCGGCCTCCGAACTCGAGGCTGCCCTGCTCCAGGCCCGGGTTGCCGCAGCCAGGCCGACCGTGGTGGCCGGCTCGCTTTACCTGATCGGTCACCTGCTGGAGCAGCACAGCAAGGAAAAGCCGGGCGGGTGAGCTGGGTTGCGGGTTGGGCTTATGGACTGGGGAATCCCGGATCCGGGCCCTGAATCTGGCCCCGATCCAGACGGGCGGTCACAATTTCGGCGCTTAGCTAAGCCAAAACTAAGCCAAGCGTTAAAACGGCAAGTGCCCCGCCAAAACGGCGAGCGCCCCGACGTCGCCCCCTTCAGCCCGCCTTGGCTCCAGGTCACACAGCAGGGGCGGCAACCACCAGCCAAAGTGACGCTCTGCGGCCCCGGCTCCCCATGACCCATCCTGTCGGCCAAGCGGCCACGGCCCTCGGCCGACTGTGCCACCGACTGCGCCACCGACTGAGCAGCTGCCTGGTACTGCTGACTGTGCTGATGACACTGGGGCTGGCCCCCGGGCTGGTGCTGCCGGAGCCGGCCGCCGCCGAGTTTTCCGGGGTGGACTACACGCTCACCAACCAGAACGAGCAGGATTTCAGCGGCCAGAACCTGGCCAACACCTCCTTCGCCGGGGCCACGGGACGGCACGCCAACTTCAGCGGCGCCAACCTGCACGGCGCGATCCTCACCCAAGCCGCCTTCCCGGAGGCCAATTTCGCCGGGGCCGACCTAAGCGGCACCCTGATGGACAAGGTTGATCTGTCCGGCGCCGACCTCACCGGGGCCGTGCTGAGCGGCGCCATTGCCTCGGGCAGCAGCTTCCGGGGCGCCACCGTCACCGATGCCGACTTCAGCGACGCCCTGATCGATCGGGTCGACCAGCGCTCCCTCTGCCGCGACGCCGAAGGCACCAACCCGATCACCGGCGTCGATACCCGCCTCAGCCTGGGCTGCTGAGCCAGCCGCGCAGCTTGCCCGGGTTGAGCAACCCCAATGGGTCGTAGGCAGCCTTGGCGGCCACCTGGTCGGCATCGATCACGCCCAGGCCGCCGTCCTCGACGGTGAGCACATGGGGGTTGAACAGCACCGCCCCCGCCTCGCGGCAGTCGGCCATCAAGCGCTGCAGGGCCTCCTCCCCCCGCCAGCGCACCAGCGGCAAGGCCGCCAGCCGGGCCGCCCCCTGCTGCTTCACCGCTTCCAGATGCCAGAGCAGATCGTCGCCCCACCCGGTCCGCAGCCGCTCCAAACAGGGCCCCTCCGGCTGGGGTAGCAGCATCTGCAGGTAGGTCCAGCCCTTGTGCTGGGTGCGCCAGTGCAGGGTGGTGTGGTTCCAGCTGAGCTCCCGCAGCGGCAGGCCCCGGCTCTGGCCCTGGGGGGCCTGCCAGCGCAGCGTGCCGCCGCGGGCCGCCAGCCAATCGGGCAACACCGTCAGGGCATCGGGGGCGGCCAGCAGCAGCAGGCGATGCTCCTGCGGTTCCGGCGCCGGACAGCCCGCCGGCCAGGGCAGCGGCTGGGCCACCGGCGCCTCCAGCAGCGTGATGGCGTTGAGCTGCAGCGCCGTGGCGGGCAGGGCCTGGGCCGCCGCCAGGGCCCGATCCCATTGCGCAAACCCCACCACGAGCTGCTGCCAGGCCACGGCTTCGGTGGTGGGCAGGCGCAGAGCCGTGAGGATGCCGTTGGTGCCGTAGGCATGGTTGAGCGGGGCGCTGGCGGCGGCATCGAGCTGGAGCAGCCGCGGCTCGGGCTCCAGGGTCACCACCTCCAGGCCCAGCAGGTTGCCGGCATCCCGCAGGAAGCCCCAGCGCAGGGAGCCGATGCCGCCGGAGCCCCCGGCGATGAAGCCGCCGATGGTGGCGCTGCGCACCGTGCTGGGCACCAGCCGCAGGGCCCGGCCCCGGGGCGCTAGCTGCTGCTCAATCGCGCCCATCAGGGCGCCCGCCTCGACCTCGATCACCCCGGTGGCCTCATCCAGCTGCCGCAGGCGCTGGAGGCCGGTGAGATCCAGCACCAGGCCGCCCTGAAGCGGCACGCACTGGCCGTAGTTGCCGGTGCCGGCCCCCCGCCCCGTCAGGGGCACACCGTGGCGGGCACAGGCACCGGCCACCAGCCGCACCTGCTCCACCGTGATGGCCGCAGCCACCAGCTGGGCGCGGCAGCCCTGCAGCTGCGGCACCAGCACCGGCGAGTAGTCGAAGTAGTCGCGGGAGAGGCGCTCCAGCTCTGCCGGCGCCTCCGGGCCCAGCAGCGCCAACGCCGGATCGAGCCGCTGCAGCTCTGCCGCCAGGGCGGCGATCCGGGAGCAGGGGATCAATTCCATGGAAGCAGCAGGGGAGAGGGCTGCTCCTGCGCAGGGCGTGGCAGCCACTGGCCGGCGCGCAGCACCCGCCGCTGGGGCGGCCTGGCCAGCAGCTCGCCCCACGAGCCCGCACCGAGCAGCACCAGATCGGCAGGCCCCCCAACGCGCAGCACCCCATCCCAGGCCAGCCCCAGCACGGCGGCGGCGGCGGTGCTGAAGGGGGCCAGGCCGAGGCGCTGCCACGGCATCAACTGGCAGAGCGGCGCCGCCCAGCGCAGCAGCTCAACCGGATCGAAATCGCCGCCGGGATACCAGGGGTCCTGCACGTTGTCGCCGCCGAGGGCCAGCCGCACCCCCGCCCGCTGCAGGCTGCGGATCGGCGCCAGCGGCCGGCGCGAGGGGGTGCGGCCGGGCCTGCGGCCCAGCAGCCAGAAATTGGTGGTGGGCAGCGCCACCACGGCGATCTCCGCCGCGGCCAGGCGCTCGGCCAGCTGGTCGCAGGCCCGCACTGGCAGCAGGCCCATGCTGCTGGCGTGGCTGCAGGTGATCGCCACGGCACGGCGCTGCTCCAGGGCCACCCGGGCCACCAGATCGACGCCCACCCCCGGGTCGCCATCGGATTCATCCACGTGCAGATCGACGCCGCAACCAAAGCGCTCGGCCAGATCGAGCAGGGCCAGCAGGGCCTCCCGGTCGGCGGCGCGGCGGGCCGGCCCCTGCCCGTAGGGCGGCCCGATCACCCCACCCAACAGCCCCTGACCATCGGCCACCGCACGGGCGAGGGCTTCCCCTTCCGGACTGAGCCAGTGGGCCAGCGGCGCCAGGGCCACCAGCTGCAGCTCAACCCGCCCCCGCCAGCGCTCGCGGGCCTCCAGCAGGGCGTCCCAGCTGGCGCGAGCCGCCGGCCCAACGCTGTCGATGTGGCTGCGGATGGCCCGCACCCCGTTGCGCCAGGCCCGATCGAGGGCCAGCTCGGCCCGCGCCGCCACCTGCTCGCCGGTGCGCGCGCCGTACTCGCGCTGGTTGGCCTCCAGGGCGGCGGCCATGGTGCCTTCCCGGTTGGGGAAGGCGGCGGCCGTGAAGGCCTTGTCAAGGTGGGCGTGGGGCTCCACCAGGGGCGTGAGCGCCAAAGGCAGGGCGGCCAGCACAGCCGGATCCCCGCCCCGCAGCGGCTCGATCGCCGTAACCAGCGCTCCGGCCATCCGGATCTGCAGCGCCACCAGGCCATCGGCGTCGGCCTCAAAGCCACTGGCCAGACGCGGATCCAGCAGGCCGCGGGGCAGGCGCAGCGCCAGAGGAGAGATCACGGTGCGTCCTGGGAGCTGTCGGAGTTGGAGCTGTCGGTGCCAGCTCTGTCAATCGCGGCACCGATCAGCACAAACTGGCCCGCCACCCCAACCACGGTGGAGCGGAAGCGCGGCACTCGCCAGCGCAGCAACGTTTGGCCGCCGACGTCACTGCGATTCAGGCTCAGCACCCCGAGATTGTGGCGGCGGGTGTGGCCTGCCACCAGCGCCGCCAACGGCGCCCGTTGGTCCAGCACCAACTCCTGACAGTTCTGAATCGCCAGCCGCATCAGCACCGGTAGACCGCCCTCAGCGCAAACTTCCTCGCTGATTTCATCCACCAACCGCTCGGCGGCATAGGCCTGGAAATCGGCGGCGGAGGGATTGGTGATGGCCAACCCGGCCCCGGCCAGGGCCGCCAGCATCAGGCCGAATGCCCAGGGTGGACCGGCGAAGTGATCGGAACGGCCGGGCAAACGGGACGTCATTCGAGGGCTCCCACGTTGGCACCAATCCCTGTCGGTGGCTTGGTACATTGTTCGCAATCACGGCGGGCGTCGCCAAGTGGTTAAGGCAGCGGCTTGTGGCGCCGCCATTCGGGGGTTCAAGTCCCCTCGCTCGCCCTTGATGTCCTAGCCGTCTCCGCTTCTGGTGGAGGCGGCTTTTTTATGCAGCCCTGCAGCAAAGCGTCCTGCTGCAACAGGGCCTGCAGCAGCAGATCCGCCCCCTGCCGCACCGGATCAACGCAGGGCAAACCCGTCTCTGCGGCCGTGGCCAGGAGAGCAGCGTCGGCTTCCGCGGTGCTGAGCCGGGCGGTGTTGAGCGCCACGGCCCGCACCCGGGGGCGTAGGCCATCGGGGCGGCCCAAGGCCGCCAGGGCCTCCAGCGCCGCGATCAGCTCCGGCAGCGGTGGAATCGCCACCGGCGCCGCCCCGGGCCGGGTGCGCACGAAGCGCTGACCGGCGCGGTGCACCAGCAGCAAGTCGGTGGGCTGGCTGCCGCGCAGCAGCGGCAGGGTGGCGGTAGAGCCCGGATGGCAGAGCGACCCCTGCCCCTCCACCAGCACCAGGGCCTCAGGCCCAGCCCCCACAGCGGCGGCCAGCACCGCCGCCTCCACGGCACCGGCGGCGTAATCCACCCGCACCGCGTCCAGCGCCACACCGCTGCCGGCGATCAGGATCCCCGCCTGGCCGGTGCCCACAAAGCGGGCATCGAGGCCCTGGCGCCGGGCCTCGGCCTGCAACTCCAGGCAGGCGCTCATCTTGCCCACGGCCATGTCCGATCCCACCGCCAGCACCCGCCGGCAGGGCAGAGCCGCCGCCCGCGCCGTGGCCACCTCCAGCGCCTCGGGCTCCTGACGCAGGTCCCAGATCCACTGGCCGGGGCGGGTGCAGGCCGCCGCCAACGCCGGATCATCCCCCAACCGGCTGTGCAGGCCGCTGGCCAGGTGCAACCCGGCCTGGAGTCCGGCCAGCAGATCGGCGCGCATCGCTGCGGGCAAGCGGCCACCGGAGGGAGCCAACCCCACCACCGCCACCTCGGGCCCGTAGGCCAGGGCAGCCGCCATGTCGGCCACCACCGGCACGGCACGGTCGATGCCGGTCAGGTCCCGCAGATCAGCGCCGGCGAAGGCCGGATCGATCACCGCCACGATTGGGCCGGAGCGGTAGCGCAGCATCGCCAGGCCGGTCTTGCCGGAGAGGTCGTCGAGGCCGCCGTGCTGCAGCAACACGACCGGGGCGCTGGCGCTCAACATGCCTGATCGCCTCTCAGCCCAATCCCCAGGCCGGGGCCGGGTGGCGGCACCAGCACGTCGCCCGTCAGGGCCAATCCCGTAAACGGGTCGTCCACCAGGTTGAGGTGGCTGTCGAGATCGGGCCAGGTCACCAGGGGCAGCAGCTGGGCGGCGGCGCCATTGAGCAGGGCGGCGTCGGAGTAGCAGCCGACCATCACCCCAAGCCCCAGCCGCCGGGCCGCCTGGGCCATCAGCAAAGCCTCGGAGAGGCCTCCACTTTTGAGCAACTTGATGTTGATGCCGTCCACGTAGGGGGCCAGCCGCACCAGATCGGCCAGGTCCCAACAGCTCTCATCCGCCACCAAGGGCATCGGACAGTCGAGCTCCAGGGCCTCGAAGCCGGCCGTATCGAGCTCCGCATCCAGCAGCGGTGCCAGGGGCTGCTCCAGCAGCACCACCCCAGCCCGCTCGAGGGGCTCGAGCATGGCCCGGGCCGTGCCCAGATCCCAACCACCGTTGGCATCCACCTGCAGCTCGCAGGCCACGCCGGTGCTCTGGCGCCGCTGCTCGAGGGCCGCAGCCACGGCCTCCAGCAGCACCAGGTCGTGGGCCACCCCCTCGGGACTGCCGAGCTTGAGCTTGATGCGGGTGGCGGGCAGCTGCAGCCACCAGCGCTCGAGCCGCGCCAGCACAGCCTCGGGGGGGCCTAAGCCGAGGGTCACGCTGGTGGCGACACGGGCTCCCGGATCCAGGCCCCAGAGCCGCCACAGCGGTTGCCCCAGCCGTTGGCCCCACCAGTCGTGCAGGGCCAGATCGAGGCCGCAGCGCGCCGGCGGGCTGAGGCCAGCCAGCAGCGGTTCCAGGGCCTGGAGGGGCTCCGGCGCCTGGCCCGCCAGCTGGGGGGCCAGGGCTTCGAGCTCCGCCGCCACGGCGTCGGTGGCGTAGTGGCGATGGCCGGTGTCGAAGCCGCCGGTCTCACCGATGCCCGTGAGCCCGTCGTGCTCGAGGCTCACCAGCAGGTGCTCCACAGCCGCCGTGGTGCCGCGGCTGATGGCCAGGGGCACAGCCTTGGTGAGCGGAAACCGGCGCAGGCTCAGGCGCATGGGGATGGGGCGCTGCCATCAAGCTGGCACAACCGGGACGGCACGCGTCTGACATGCCTCCTGAAATCCGTACAACCCGTACAGATTTCGGAACACCAGCCAGCGCCATTCCCCAGCCCTTGCCCACGACCTGCCACCAGCAACCCAGGTGCGGAACCCGATGGCCGAAACTGGTGGGATGACGGCCTCCACGCTCAGCACCCGCGGCAGCTACTGGATCACCACCTTCGGCTGCCAGATGAACAAGGCGGATTCCGAGCGCATGGCCGGGATCCTCGAAGCCATGGGCTACCGGGCCGGCGACGACGAACACAGCGCCGATCTGGTGCTCTACAACACCTGCACGATCCGCGACAACGCGGAGCAGAAGGTGTACAGCTATCTGGGGCGCCAGGCCCAGCGCAAGCGCACCAACCCCAATCTCACCCTGGTGGTGGCCGGCTGCGTGGCCCAGCAGGAGGGCGAATCGCTGCTGCGGCGCGTTCCCGAGCTGGATCTGGTGATGGGGCCCCAGCACGCCAACCGACTCGATGTGCTGCTGGCCCAGGTGGAGCAGGGCCAGCAGGTGGTGGCCACAGGCGAGCACCACATCCTCGAAGACATCACCACCGCCCGCCGCGACAGCACCATCTGCGGCTGGGTGAATGTGATCTACGGCTGCAACGAACGCTGCACCTATTGCGTGGTGCCGTCGGTGCGGGGCCAGGAGCAATCGCGCCTACCTGAGGCCATCAAGCTGGAGATGGAGGGGCTGGCCGCACGCGGCTTCAAGGAAATCACCCTTCTGGGCCAGAACATCGATGCCTACGGCCGCGACCTGCCCGGCATCACAGCCGAAGGTCGCCGCGCCCACACCCTCACCGACCTGCTCCACCACGTGCACGACGTGGCCGGGATCGAGCGGATCCGCTTCGCCACGAGCCATCCGCGCTACTTCACCGAGCGGCTGATCGACGCCTGCGCCGCCCTGCCCAAGCTGTGCGAGCACTTCCACGTGCCCTTCCAGAGCGGTGATGACGACGTGCTCAAAGCCATGGCCCGTGGTTACACGGTGGATCGCTACCGCCGCATCGTCGAGCGCATCCGCGAGCGCATGCCCGATGCCGCGATCAGCGCCGATGTGATCGTGGCCTTCCCGGGCGAAACCGACGCCCAATACCGCCGCACCCTGGATCTGATCGAGGAGATCGGCTTCGATGCGGTGAACACCGCCGCCTACTCGCCGCGGCCCAACACCCCCGCCGCCGACTGGCCCAACCAGCTCAGCGAGGCGGTGAAGGTGGAGCGGCTGCAGGAGCTCAATGCCCTGGTGGAGCGCACCGCCCGGGAACGCAGCGCCCGCTACGCCGGCCGCCGCGAGCAGATCCTGGTGGAGGGCACCAACCCCAAGAATCCCGAGCAGATGATGGGCCGCACCCGCACCAACCGACTCACCTTCTTCCCGGCCCAGCGCTCCGATGGCCGCACCATCGCCCCCGGCGAGCTGGTGACGGTGCAAATCGAAGACGTGCGGGCCTTCTCCCTCAGCGGCAAACTGGCCTGAGTTTTGGGCCCCTGGCTCACCCTGCGCACGGCATGACACCCACCCCCCTTGCCGTTGGCCTGATCTTTGGGGGGGCTTCCGGCGAACACGCCGTTTCGATCCGCTCAGCGGCCACCGTGGCCGCCGCCGTGCGCCATCCCGACAACGCCGCGCGCTACGTCCTGCGCTGCTTCTACATCGACCCCGAAGGCCGCTGGTGGGGCCCTGATGTGGCCGAGGCCGTGCTGGCCCAGGGCACGCCCGCACGCCCCGACCAGCTGCCCCAACCCCTGCCGGAGCCTGGATTCCGCAGTTTTCCCGCCGGCGCCCTGGAGGTGGCGGTGTGGCTGCCGGTGCTGCACGGCCCCAATGGCGAAGACGGCACGATCCAGGGCCTGTTCACGTTGATGCAGGTGCCCTACGTGGGCTCAGGGGTGCTCGGCTCGGCCGTGGGCATGGACAAGCAGGCGATGAAAGCCGCCTTTGCCGCCGCCGGGCTGCCCCAGGTGCCCTACGCCTGCGTCAGTGCCAGCCAGGTGGCCCAGGATCCAGGCGCCCTGGTGGAGCAACTCGAAGCCAAGCTCGGCTATCCCTGCTTTGTGAAGCCCGCCAACCTGGGCTCCTCGGTGGGCATCAGCAAGGCCACCGACCGGGCCAGCCTGCTGGCCGGCCTGCGCATCGCCGCCGCCCTCGATCCGCGCCTGGTGGTGGAGCAGGGCGTCACGGCCCGGGAGCTGGAGTGCGCCGTGCGGGGCGGTGGCCACCAGGCCCTGCAGGCCTCGGTGCTGGGCGAAATCTGCTTCGACGCCGACTGGTACGACTACGACACCAAATACAGCGAGGGCAAAAGCCACACCGTGATCCCCGCCGTGGTGCCCGAGCCGATCGCCGCGCGCGCCCGGGCCATGGCCATCCAGGCCTGTGAGGCGGTGGGAGCGATGGGTTTGTCGCGCGTGGATTTCTTCTACTGCGAAACCAGCGCCAATGAAGCCAACCCCAACGAGCCCAGTGGCGCGCTGTGGCTCAACGAGATCAACACCCTGCCCGGCTTCACCAGCCAGAGCATGTACCCGATGCTCTGGGCCGCCAGTGGTGTGCCCTTGCCGCAATTAGTGGGCGACTTGCTGGAAGGGGCCCGAGAATGGCACCAGGCAACACCATTGGGAGGCCCCTTGGCATGACGCACGGACTGCTGTGGCTTCCACTGCTACTGGTGTTTGTACTGCTCACTGCCCTGGGCTGGCTGGAGCGGCGGCGGCAGCGGCTGTTCCGGGAATGGGCCGAAGGCTCCGAGCTGGCCAAGCTCGACAGCTGTGGCGCCGCCCGGCTGGTGGATGGGGTGCTCACCTGGTGCACCTTCGAGGCTGGTCAACTGAGGGAGGAGGGCTCCTTCGTGATCAAGCAGCTCGAGCTGGTCGAACTGCTGTCGCTGCGCTCGGGCGAGGCGCCGCTGACCGAGGAAAGCCAGGGGGCCTGCCGGCTGCGGCTGGTGGGCGGAAGCGAGCAGAAGGATCTGCCCTTCGCCGATGCGGAGCGGGCCCGGCGCTGGATCTCTGAGCTGATGTCCCGCTCCCGCTGCGAACTGTGAGCCCCATTCCAGGTCGACGGGTGAGCCTGCGGTGGTGAAGGCCAATCCCGCACCCCCTGGGTCGGAGCGCCGCCGCCAACTGCGCCAGCAGCGGCAGCGCGAACGGCTGCGCAATCTCTGGCGGCTGGTGGTGCTGCTGAGCCTGGCGGGCGGCCTGGGCTACGGCCTGCTGCGTCAGGGCTGGGTGCTGACCGGCCCCAGCCAGGTGGAGGTGGTGGGCAGCGAGCAGGTGGGGCCGGACCAGGTGGTGCAGGCCGCCCAACTCAGCTTTCCCCAACCCCTGCTGGCCCTGCAGCCCAAACGCATCGCCGAGGCCGTAGCCGGCGCCCTGCCGGTGGAGCAGGTGCAGGTGAGCCGGCTGATGGCGCCGCCGCGGCTGCGGATCGAACTGGTTGATCGCCAGGCAGTGGCCCGGGCCCAGCGGCGCACCAGCAGCGGCATCGAGCAGGGCTTTGTCGACCGATTTGGCCACTGGATGAGCAACCGCCAGGGGCAGGGCGTTGCCGCCAAGGCCAGCGCAGGCTTGACGGTGGTGGGCTGGCAGCCGCGCTACCGCCCCGCCCTGGCCCAGGTGCTGGAGCAGCGCGACTGGCTCGGAGCCGACCTACGCCAGATCCGCTTTGAGCCCGGCGGCAGCCTCTGGCTGGAGAGCACCAGCCTCGGCCAGGTGCGGCTGGGGCCAGCCGACGCCCAACTGGGGCGGCGTCTCGAGGTGCTCGGCCACCTCCAACAGGAATTGCCAGCGCGAATCAAGGGCCGGCGGCTGCAATCGATCGACCTCAGCGATCCGGAACAGCCGGAACTGGGGCTGCCCGTGCCCGCCCAGCCGACCAAGCCCCCCGGATGAGCATTCCGGCAACGGCCATGCCAGGAAACCCGCAAAGGTGGGACACTCCCTGAATCCAGGGGTGCCAAAGGCCGACATAATGCAGCCGCAGATGTACAGCACCGCCGCCTCCCCCAATGCCGCTATGACCCACAGCTCCCCCCAATCCGGGTCCCCCCTATCCAACGGTGTCCAGCCCGCGAACGAAGGGTTGCTTGGCAGTTCGACCGCAGGCGGAATTGTGCCCAGCCAGTCGGCACGCATCGAAGTGATCGGGGTTGGCGGTGGTGGCAGCAACGCGGTCAACCGGATGATCGCCTCCGATCTCCAGGGTGTGGGCTATCGGGTGCTCAACACCGATGCCCAGGCCCTGCTGCAGTCGGCATCCCAGAAGCGCATCCAACTGGGCCAGAAACTCACCCGCGGCCTGGGGGCCGGCGGCAATCCCGTGATCGGCCAGAAGGCGGCTGAAGAATCCCGGGCTGAACTGCAGGAATCGCTGCAGGGCGCGGATCTGGTGTTCATCGCTGCGGGCATGGGCGGCGGCACCGGCACCGGCGCCGCGCCGATCCTTGCCGAGGTGGCCAAAGAGGTGGGGGCCCTCACCGTGGGCATCGTCACCAAGCCCTTCGGGTTTGAAGGTCGCAAGCGGCTGCGCCAGGCCGAGGAGGGCATCGCTCGCCTGGCCGAGAGCGTCGACACCCTCATCGTCATCCCCAACGACCGCCTGCGGGATGCCATCGCCGGAGCGCCCCTCAATGAGGCCTTCCGCGCCGCCGACGACGTGCTGCGCATGGGCGTCAAGGGCATCAGCGACATCATCACCAAGCCCGGTCTGGTGAACGTCGACTTCGCTGACGTGCGCTCCGTGATGGCCGACGCCGGCACCGCCCTGCTGGGCATCGGCGTGGGCTCCGGTCGCTCCCGGGCCAGCGAAGCGGCCCAGGCGGCGATGAGCAGCCCCCTGCTGGAGTCGGCCCGGATCGACGGCGCCAAGGGCTGCGTGATCAACATCAGCGGTGGCAAGGACATGACCCTCGAGGACATGACGACCGCCTCAGAGGTGATCTACGACGTGGTTGATCCCGACGCCAACATCATTGTTGGCGCCGTAGTGGACGAGCGCCTCGAGGGTGAGATCCACGTGACCGTGATCGCCACCGGCTTCGAAAGCGGTGCTCCATACCGCAGCGAGCGCACCACGGTGAGCTTTGCCGGCACCACCCTGTTCAGCAACAATCAGGAAGAACGCGGGGCCAAGATTCCGCCGTTCCTGCTCAACCGCCAGGGTCAGGCCAATTCATAAGGCCTGACTTGGCGATTGAGCTCTGAGCACGACCTGGGGTCCGGCCTGAAGGTGGCGACCCCTGAAAGTGATGACCAGTGAAAGTGGTGACCCGGAGTCCACGCCTGCCCTGAGCATCCCGTGTGGCTGCTCCCTTCCGGTCCTGACCAGATTTGGGCGTCGGAGCCGCATGGGTCCGAGTCGATTGGATGCTAGCAATGGCATCCTCCGCACCGACGTCCGTGCCCCTGCGCCCCGCAGATCTGGCGAGTCGCAAGCAGGCCGGGCTGCCGATCACGGTGCTTACCGCCTGGGATGCCCTCTCCGGAGCGCTGGTGGCCGAGGCCGGCGCCGATGCGGTGCTGGTGGGTGACTCCCTGGCGATGACGGTGCTGGGCCACGCCACCACCCTGCCGGTGACCCTCGAGGAGATGCTGCACCACACCCGGGCCACGGCGCGCGGCCTGGCCAGCAGCTGTTCCCCCGGGCAGGAGCCGCTGTTGATCTGCGATCTCCCCTTCCTCAGCTACCAATGCAGCGCCGATGAGGCCGTGGCCGCCGCCGGGCGGGTGCTGAAGGAAACCCCCGCTGCCGCCGTGAAGCTCGAAGGGGCCGAACCGGAAACCCTGGCCGTGATCGACCGGCTGGTGCGCAGCGGCATCCCGGTGATGGGCCACATCGGCCTGACGCCCCAGTCGGTGCACCGCCTGGGCTACCGCCGCCAGGGCAACGACGCACCCAGCCAGGAGCGGCTGCGGCGCCAGGCGCTCGCCCTGCAGGAGGCCGGCTGCTTCGCCCTGGTGCTGGAGCACGTGCCGGCCGATCTGGGGGCATCCCTGCAGCAGGCGCTGGATCTGCCGGTGATCGGCATTGGCGCCGGCGAGGGCTGCGACGGCCAGGTGCGTGTCACGGCCGATCTGCTGGGGCTCACCAGCCAGCAACCACCCTTCAGCCCACCCCTGCTGCAGGGCCGGACCCTGGGGGTGGAAGCGCTGCGGCGCTGGATTGCCGCCCAGCGCCATCCAGCCCAGGAGCATCCAACTGCTCCTGCCACCAGGCCAGCAACTCCCGCAGCACCCCATTGCTGAGGGCCAGGCCGGCCGGATCACTGAGCCGCCAGCGGGGGCCCTCAATCCGCAGCAGCCCCTGGCGCCACCACGGCTCGAGCCGCTCACGCAGCTGGGCGCAGCCGGCCTCGCCCAGCAGCTGGGGCAGATGCACCCCCTCCCGGCGGCGCAAACCCACCAGCAACCGCTCATCGATCGGCATTCCCGCCCCGGCTCCAGCCCTGGGATCCCCTGGCTCACCGCTGCCCTGGGGCTGGGCCAGCCAGGCGGCATAGCCCTCGCGGGTGCGGGGCCGAGCCAGCCGCTCGCCCCAGGGCGCCGAGGTCGCCCCCATGCCGAAGCCCCACCAACCGGCACCGCTCCAGTAGACGCGGTTGTGGCGGGAGGCGTGGCCGGGCAGGGCGTAGTTGGAGATTTCGTAGTGGCCATAGCCGGCGGCGCTGAGCTCGGTCCATGTGAGCTCCATCAGGTCGGCGCCCAGATCGGCATCGGGCAGCTCCAGCTGACCGCGCTCGTGGCGCCGCGCAAACACGGTGCCGGGCTCCAGGGTGAGGTCGTAGACCGAGAGATGGGGCGGCGCCAGGGCGATCGCCTCACCCAGCTGCTGGCGCCAGGCCGCCAGGGCCGCTGCGGAAGACGCCTGACCCGGCAGCCCCTGGATCAGATCCAGGCTCCAGCTCGCCAGGGCGCCGCGGCGCTGGGCCTCGGCCAACCAAGCCGCAGCCTGCCGCAGGTCGGCGCCGCTGTGGCGGCGCCCCAGACTCGCCAGCACGGCGTCGTCGAAGCTCTGGCCGCCCAGGCTCACCCGATTCACCCCGGCCTGCAGGTAGCCCGCAAGCCGCGCCTGATCGAAGCTGGCCGGATCGAGCTCCAGGGTGATCTCAGCGGCGGGAGCCAGGCCGAAACGCCGCCGCAGCGCCGCCAGCAGGGCCCTCACCTGGTCCGGCCTAAGCAGCGAGGGGGTGCCGCCACCGAAATACACCGTGCTCAGGGGCGGCCCCGGCGGAGCCAGGCCAATCTCCTGGTGCAGCAACTGGAGATAGGCCTCGATGGACGCCGAACCCGGCGCCCCCGGCTCGCCGCCGGCCCGGTCGCCCAGGGGCACCACCGGGAAATCGCAGTAGAAGCAGCGGCGGTGGCAGAAGGGGATGTGCAGGTAGGCACTGCGGGGCGGCCAGGGCGGGCCAGGGATTTGGGCAGTCACAACAACAAGTGCGGGAACACCTTCAGGCCAATGGCGCGGAAATCAGGCATGCTGCAACCTTGAACGGATGGGCAGCCACGCAAGACGGGAATGGTGGACTCCCTCATCCTGATCCTGTTTGTGATCTCCGGGGCCGCCGCTGGCTGGCTGGGGGTCGACCTGCTGCCAGCGCCCCTGCTGCTGCAGGTGGACAACCCCGAGGGGCTGCGCACGGTGCTGGGCGGGTTCGGAGCCTTTTTCGGGCTGCTGGCGGGCTTTTTCTTCGGTCAGCTGCGCCGCAAGCTGATGGCCCAGGTGCGCACCATGCCCACCGACCTGCTGATCAGCCGCGCCGTCGGCCTGATCCTGGGCCTGCTGGTGGCCAACCTGCTGCTGGCCCCGATCCTGCTGCTGCCGCTTCCCTGGGAGGTGGTGTTCGTCAAACCGCTGGCAGCAGTGCTCAGCAATGTGTTTTTCGGGGTGTCCGGCTACAACCTCGCCGAGGTGCATGGCCGCACCCTGCTGCGTCTGTTCAACCCCACCAACACCGAAGCCATGCTGGTGGCCGATGGGGTGCTGCAGCCCGCCAGCGCCAAGATCCTCGACACCAGCGTGATCATCGACGGCCGCATCCGCGGACTGTTGGCCTCGGGGCTGCTGGAGGGCCAGGTGATCGTGGCCCAGAGCGTGATCGATGAGCTGCAGGCCCTGGCGGATTCAGGCAACGCCGAGAAGCGTGGCCGCGGGCGCCGCGGTCTCAAGCTGCTCAGCGAGCTGCGCGAGCAATACGGCCGGCGGCTGGTGGTGAACAGCACCCGCTACGAGGGCAACGGCGTCGACGACAAGCTGCTGCTGCTCACCGCCGATACCGGCGGCACATTGTTAACCGCCGACTACAACCTGGCCAAGGTGGCGGAGGTGAAGGCGCTGCGGGTGCTCAACCTCAGCGAGCTGGTGATCGCCCTGCGGCCCGAGGTGCAGCCAGGCGACGAGTTGCTGCTCAAGATCGCCCGCGATGGCAAGGAGGCCGACCAGGGCGTGGGCTACCTCGACGACGGCACGATGGTGGTGGTGGAAGGGGCCCGGGGCCGCATCGGCGAACGGCTGCCGGTGGTGATCACCGGTGCCCTGCAAAACCCCACCGGACGAATCGTGTTTGCCCGCAGCGAACCTTTGGCGCCGGCCTCCAGCCCCGATCCGGCCCCGAAGCGCAAACCCCGCTCTGAGCGCAATTCCGAGCGCAACGCCGAGCGCAGCAAAACCAATTCGGCCCAGACGAATCCGGAGACCGATGGCCCCCGCTAGGCTCCGCAAGCGTGCTTTCCATTAACCGCGGATGTCGGTGTCAGCCCCCTACTACGGCGATTCCGCGGTCATGCGCACCCCGCCGCCCGATCTGCCGAGCCTGCTGCTGAAAGAGCGGATCGTGTATCTGGGCTTGCCGCTGTTCAGCGACGACGATGCCAAGCGCCAGATGGGCATCGACGTGACCGAGCTGATCATTGCTCAGCTGCTCTATCTGGAGTTTGACAACCCCGAGAAGCCGATCTTCTTCTACATCAACTCCACCGGCACCAGCTGGTACTCCGGTGATGCCGTGGGCTTCGAAACCGAGGCCTTCGCCATCGCCGACACGATCCGCTACGTGAAGCCCCCGGTGCACACCATCTGCATCGGCCAGGCGATGGGCACCGCCGCGATGATCCTCAGTGCCGGCACCAAGGGCCAACGGGCTGCCCTGCCCCACGCCTCAATCGTGCTGCACCAGCCCCGCAGCGGCGCCCGCGGCCAGGCCACCGACATCCAGATCCGGGCCCAGGAGGTGTTGCACAACAAGCGCACCCTGCTGGAGATGCTGTCGGCCAACACCGGCAAGTCGGTGGAGCAGCTGTCGCGCGATTCCGACCGGATGACCTACTTCACCGCCGAAGAGGCCAAGGAGTATGGCCTGATCGACCGGGTGCTCACCAGCCAGAAAGACTTGCCTGGTGGTGGGGCCGCTGCCGCTGTGGCGGCCGAGCGCAGCCCGGCCGGTATCGGCTGAGGCTGACGGGCTGAGAAGCCCGCCCTGCGAGCTCATCTGACGATTCCTTTCCTTCAACCTTCACCGCCACAGCCATGCCGATCGGCACTCCCAGCGTTCCCTACCGCCTCCCCGGCAGCCAGTACGAGCGCTGGGTTGACATCTACACCCGTCTGGGAGTGGAGCGAATCCTGTTTCTGGGCTCGGAGGTGAACGACGCCGTGGCCAATGCCCTGGTGGCCCAGATGCTGTACCTCGATTCGGAGGACAACTCCAAGCCGATCTACCTCTACATCAACTCCCCTGGGGGCTCGGTGACCGCCGGCCTGGCGATCTACGACACCATGCAATACGTCAAATCTGACGTGGTCACCATCTGCGTGGGTCTGGCTGCCTCGATGGGAGCGTTTCTGCTGGGCGCCGGCACCAAGGGCAAGCGGCTTGCCCTGCCCCACAGCCGCATCATGATTCACCAGCCCCTGGGCGGCACCAACCAGCGCCAGGCCAGCGACATTGAAATCGAGGCGAAGGAGATCCTGCGCATCAAGGACATGCTCAACCGCTCAATGGCTGAGATGACCGGCCAGGCCTTCGAGAAGATCGAAAAAGACACCGACCGCGACTACTTCCTCAGCGCCGCCGAAGCCAAGGACTACGGCCTGATCGACCGGGTGATCGCCCACCCCAGCGAGGCCTGAAAGGCGCTTGCGTAAGCTCGGGCCTTGCCCTGCCCAGACCCGAAGCCTCGATGGCCAAGCTCTACTACGACACCGACGCCGACCTTGCGCTGCTGAACGGCAAGACGGTGGCCATCATTGGCTATGGCAGCCAGGGGCACGCCCACGCCCTCAACCTGAAGGACAGCGGCGTCAACGTGGTGGTGGGCCTCTACGAAGGCAGCCGCTCGGCTGACAAAGCCAAGGCCGACGGCCTCGAAGTGCTGAGCGTGGCCGATGCCGCCGCCAAGGCCGACTGGATCATGGTGCTGCTGCCCGATGAGTTCCAGAAGGACGTCTACGACAAGGAAATCGCACCCCATCTGAGCGCCGGCAAGGTGCTCAGCTTTGCCCATGGTTTCAACATCCGCTTCGGCCTGATCAAGCCGCCTGCCGATGTTGACGTGGTCATGATCGCCCCCAAGGGCCCCGGCCACACCGTGCGCTGGGAATACCAGAACGGCATGGGCGTTCCCGCGCTGTTTGCCATTGAGCAGGACGCCAGCGGCCAGGCCCGTGATCTGGCCATGGCCTATGCCAAGGGCATTGGCGGTACCCGTGCCGGCATTCTTGAGACCAATTTCAAAGAGGAGACCGAGACCGACCTCTTTGGCGAACAGGCAGTGCTTTGCGGCGGCCTTTCCGAACTCGTCAAGGCTGGCTTTGAAACCCTGGTCGAGGCTGGCTATCAGCCCGAGCTGGCCTACTTCGAGTGCCTACACGAGGTGAAGCTGATCGTGGACCTGATGGTGAAGGGCGGCCTGACCGCCATGCGCGATTCGATCTCCAACACCGCCGAGTACGGCGACTACGTGAGCGGCCCGCGCCTGATCACCGCAGACACCAAGGCCGAGATGAAGCGGATCCTGGCCGACATCCAGGACGGCACCTTCGCCCGCAACTTCGTGGCCGAGTGCGACGCCGGCAAGCCGGAGATGGCGAAGATCCGTGAGCGCGATGCCCAGCACCCGATCGAGCAGGTGGGCAAGGGCCTGCGCTCGATGTTCAGCTGGTTGAAGGCGGCCTGAGCCCCTGGCCCTGGCTGCTGGTGCTGGCCGCCTGCGGCCTCGATCGCCTGGTGGGGGACCCGCGTTGGTGCCTCCACCCGGTGGTGGTGATGGGCTGGTGGATCACAGCCCTGCGCCGGCTGACTGAGGCCTGGGCGGGTGATGCCCCGAGGAAGCTGCGCCTCGCAGGCGCCCTGATCACGCTGCTGCTGGTGGGCGTCAGCGGCCTGGCGGGCTGGGGCCTCGAGCAACTGGTGCGGCAGCTGGCGACGCGCGGCCCGGTGGCCTCTGGCCTCAGCCTCGCCGCCTTAACGATCGCCCTGACCAGCGCCCTGGCGGGGCGCAGCCTGGAGCAGGCGGTGCAACAGGTGCTGAACGTGCTCCCATCGGATTCCGTACGGGCTGTACAGAATCCCGAAGCGCAGAACACGACGTCCCCCGAGAGCCTGATGGCCGCCCGACAGGCCCTGGCGTGGATCGTGGGTCGCGACACCAACGGGCTGGATCGGGCCGAGATCCTGCGGGCCGCCGCTGAAACCGCCAGCGAAAATGCGGTGGATGGTCTGTTTGCGCCGCTGTTCTGGATGCTGGTGGGGGCTGGGATCGGCAGCCTGAACCCCGCCCTGCCGGGTCCTCTGGCCCTGGCCTGGGCCTTCAAGGCGGCCAGCACCCTGGATTCGATGCTCGGCTACCGCCGCGGCCGCTTGCGCTGGCTGGGCACCGCCGGCGCCCGGCTCGACGATCTGCTGGTGTGGCTGCCCTGCCGGTTGGTGGCCCTGAGCCTGCCGGTGGCGGCAGGGCACCCTGGCCGCTGCTGGGCGCTGCTGACAGCAGCCCTACGGGAGGGGGCCGCCGACCCCTCCCCCAATGCCGGTGTCTCCCAGGCGGCCTATGCCCACGTGGCGGGGGTGCAGCTGGGCGGCAGCAACCGCTACGGCGGCCAGATCCGCAGCAAACCTTTGCTGGCCAAGGGCCTGCCACCGGCCGATGCAGTTGCGGTGCAGCGCATCCTGGTGCTGAACCGTCGGCTCGAAACGCTGTGGCTCGCCGCCGCCGGAACCCTGGCTGCCGCGGTGTCGTTCATCACGAAAACTCTCAGCTGATTGCCCCGACACCAGCGGCTACCGAAGCTGCGGGAACGTTCCTGGGCCCATGCCAATTCGCGACCTGCTCGAAGAAGCTCTGCAAGAGCCGAATATCGGCCTCACCCCATGCTTCCGCTGGCACGCCACGCCAGTGGGCATCGCAGCGCTCTGGGAGGCCGGCTCGCCTCCGAGCTCCCCGCCGTTCGAAGACGCCCTCAAAGAAGGCCTGCAGGTGGGGCTTGACCTGAGCCGCGAAGAGCGGGAATTTCACCAGCTCAACTCGGGCCTGGTGCTGCTGTTTCACAGCTAGCCCGGGGCGGGCGCGGAAAGACCACCGCCCATTCATGCAGCGTCCAGTCGACACAGCCCTCAAGGATCAGCGGGTCGCTCCGCACCAGCAACTCGGCTTCAGCCCAGTCGCGGGCACGAAACACCAACATGCCACCGGCTCCGTCCCCAGTGCGGCCAAGCCGATCAGCCCAGTAGCCACTGCGGGGCGCGTGGCCGTTGCGCTCCAGATCAGCCAGCCAGGCCAAATGGGCTGGGATCACTGCATCGAATTGCGGCTTGGGCACCAGGCCCGCCTCCAGCTTCACAAACCAGGGCATGGGATCAGGCCAATGCGAGCCGACGGTACCGCTGCATTAACCAGGGCTCCACAACGCTGCGGGGTGCTTGGGGGCTGCTGCAGATCAGCCGCAATCCCTAATGAGGCCAGCCAGGGCCTATAGGGTCACGCACGAGTTTCAGAAGCCAAGGCAGATGAATTGCCTGCACCCCTCCATCGGCCAACGCCTAACACCATTGGTGATTGGCATCACGCCGGAGCGGCGCCGTGCCGTGCTGAGCATCGCCCAACAAGCCTCCAGCTGGCAGGACTTTCTGGATGCGCTGAAACAGGGAGACTTCCCCCTGCCGGGTCTTCGCAAAGGGAAGAAAAAACCTTCCGCGCCTCTTCCAGCGAGTGCAAATTAGCAACCTTGACGATGCCCTAGGAATCGTGCGTATTGATGGTGAAGGTCATCGCTTGAGAATCTGGAAGAACAGGGTTGGTGCCGCACCTGATACCGAAGCACCACAGCGGTTCAGCGCATTTTGCAATAACCGGAACCCACATCCCCCCCTTAGGCAGGACGTGCCGGAACGTCCGCCAGCAAGGAATGCAGAGCGCCTATCAGACCAGTAGCGATGACACACGTCATCAAGTGCTCAAGCGTCGGGGCAAGAGCAAGGCGCGGCGACGGCCAGGGACACACCTGGCTGCCTCATGTGATTACTGTTCAACCAGGGCCTCTGAGCGCCGCCTGTGACCACTGAACTGCTGCTGGCACTGGGCATCCCCGCCGCCTATCTGGTGGTCTCCACCCTGCTGCTGGTCCAGCGTCCTCAGACCCTGCCGCCACTGCTTCAGCGCCTCAGCACCCGCAGAGCAATCGCCTGGAACACGATGGTGGGACTCTCAATCGGTGTGGGGCATTGCGATGGGCACTGAATCGATGATGACCAACCCCCTGTGGATGCTGGTGCCCTGGGCGGTCTTTGCGCTCGCCGCTGGGTTGAAGTTCTGGCGTCTCACCGCCCTTTTCCGCAAGCACCTGCTGGGGGTCCCCTCGCGCACGGAACGCTTCAGGCAGGCACTGGAGCGGATCTGGCAGAAGGATCAGCAAACGGTGTGATGGACCACCTGAACTGGGGAATCATCCAACTGGGTCTGGTCGCCCTTGCTTTTGGCGGTCTTCAGATCTGGTGGATCAGCAGCGTTTTTAGGAGGAGAAACCTGGCGCGACCCTTGAACGAAGGAGAGTTCAAGCAAACGCTGGAGCGGATCTGGAGAAGGAAGTCATGATGCCGCACGTGGCAGCGAATAGGGATCATCATTGGGCATTTCCCTCTGAGAACTAATCAAAGCACTTTCAATAGAATATTGCTCAAAAATCAATCCGTGATGGAATTCCTTGGGATGGTTGTAGCAGGTCATCCAATCAATCAGAGATTAGAGATCAGAGATCAGACCAACAGCCTCCCATCGTCGTTGCCCTAGCAGGCCCAAGGAGAAGCAACTATGCACAAGGGCTGCGAGTCAACTGCATCATCACAGGTCACACTAGCGATGGCGCAGAAGTCGCTTGCGCCGATTAAAACAACATGGCCCAAAGCGAATTGTCTACGTCGGGAGAAAGATATGACTAAACAACCGCCAGCAAATCCTCAATACCACAACCCAGCACCGTCACGATCTTGGATGCCAGGTGCAGCGACAGCGCTGATGCCGCCTTCTGATCGTTTCGTGCCAGTCGGGTGATGGTGGTCGCGCCCCCCGCCTGAACCACCAGCGAGTTCATCATGATGGGTTTCTCGCCCGTCTCAGCACGGCACAAATTTGCCTTGGCGATTGCTTTGGCGAGGGTCAGGCGAACTTGCTTTGCCATGTCAGGCACACCAAAAGGTGCTCAAGCAATCACCCCGATCACGACCCGCACCACCAGGAATCCGAGCAGCCCCAGAAGGGCAAGCAACGACGGCAGACCAGCGACACCCATCTCCCGCTCTCGAATCAACGACCATTTCTAAAGGAATTCTAAAGAACCATCCGTAGTGATACACACAGAAGCACCGAACGGAACATTCCTCAATGCGCCACGACTCCTGCTGGTGTGGGCGGCATCCCCTGTCACCCTTCCTCCACCCACCCCAACACGAATGGCACACGAAGACCCTGACGCCCAAGCAGTTCGGCATTTCCGACAGCGCAGCAATCAACCCATCAGCCTCGCTGCCATCGTGGAAGACCCCTGCGCACATCTGGCAGATCTCAGTGCTGATGAGCACCTATCGCTGCCAGCCCCAGAAAAGCGCCGGAGACTCCCTACCGAGCATCAAACGCGAAAGACCCTCTGAAGATGGGCGACCGGGTTGCTGCCCTCATCTCCACCAACCACCCAAAACTCAGTGCTGCCACTTCTGAGGAGGGCACGGAAGTCATCGGCGTCGATCAAAATCCCGCAGTGTTCTGCCAGGGCGACCATCTCCTCTGGGGTGGTGGCGGCATAGAACTCACGCCCCAACTCTGGTTCACCATCCATCCGATACAGGAAGTGATCCAGGGCATCCAGCAGCGGGGACGAGGAGCAATCCACCCAGGGTGCTCAACTGATGAGAACCATTATCTGCAACGGCGGGATTGCCCGACAAATAACTTCACAAGAGCAGCAGCAACGGCCCCCAGGCATCCGCCTCCATTGCCATCCAGTGCTCTCTACGACCCACTGCCGAAACCCTGTCGGATCTGTCGCGTCCCGTTGACACTCGGCACCTCAAGGGGATGGTCCTTGGAAGATAGAGGTGCTGGCGACTCAGCCAATCAATCCGTAGATCAACAACGATGACGACCCATGCGAGTGCTCTATGACAACCTTAAGAGCCTTGAGCCTGAGTACTTCTTCTCAGATGATCGTGATGCAGTCAAGAGTCCAAGAAGCAGCAGCAGAGAAAAGGCGAGAGCGGGAAGAAGAGCAAAGGATTTGGTTGATTCCTTATTTCTGATTAGGGCCATGATCTTTTGACACCCTTTACCTCCAGAGAAGTCAAATACATGCGAGACCCCAGGTTCTTTCTCCTTAAATAAGTTACCCAGTCATTCATCACTCTTAAGGCCTCAGGCACTGATCAGGCTCTGGTAATCCAGACCTCAGAAATTCAAGAAAACGGAGAGGGTGTCCGTCGATTCGGGTCTAATCAGGACGCTATAAGACGCTTTTCAGGTGTTGGGGTGCGATTTACCCCAATATTTACCCCAGCATCAGTTTTCTTCCGTGAACTCGACGGATGCGCCAGATCACTTGCAGCGCAGTGAGTTCCAGGCATTCAACCTACCCCCGCTGAGCACCACCCATCAACACCCCCATCCCCGCCAGGACTACCACCACGCCCACCAGGTCCCGAAGCGTCAGCGGCACCCCATCCACCACCCGCAACCAGACCAGCGCCACCGAGACATAGACCGCCCCATAGGCGGCATAGACCCTGCCTGCTGCCGTGGGGTGGAGCGTGAGCAACCAGGCAAAGAGCGCCAGGGAGAGCGCCCCAGGGATCAGCAGCAGCGGGGACCTACCGTCCTTGAGAACCAGATAGGGCAGGTAGCACCCAACGATCTCAGCGACCGCCGTGAGGGCGAACAGCAGGGTGGTCCGCAGCACGGCAACGGGTCAGCGCGTCTTGCAGTAACCAGACCCCGCATAACTGGATCCGCCTGGGCAGGAGGTGCCGCCACTGCCTCCAGCAGGGAAGAACTGCTGCCCTGGTTTGTTGGCACGGCAATACCCACTGCCCTTGTAACTGGAACCACCAGGGCAGGAGGTCCCACCGCTACCGCCAGCAGGGAACATCTGCTGAGCAGAGGCAGGACCGCTGAGCAGAGCAAGGACTGCCAGAGCGCCCGTCAGACCAGTTGCAATGACGCTCTTCATCGGTGTTCGGGCAAAGAGGGAGGAGCAAGGCGGGGCGACGGGAACCGACTATCCGCCTGCAACCTCAGTGGTCTTGGGGCGTCGA
Organism: Cyanobium sp. Aljojuca 7D2; assembly: GCF_024346415.1. NCBI lineage: Bacteria > Bacillati > Cyanobacteriota > Cyanophyceae > Synechococcales > Prochlorococcaceae > Cyanobium > Cyanobium sp. Aljojuca 7D2. The sequence continues at coordinate 61,747 of NZ_JAGQCX010000003.1, read as the reverse complement.
ACTGCCCTTCAGACCGAGCGTTTCTAAAAGACCAGACGGCACTGCCGCGAATCAGGGGCATCGGTCGTCAAAAAAAATCCCTGGCGTGTTCGACTCCACCAGGGACAGGTCTCCCGTCGCTCATCACGACCAACGAACCTTAGTAAGCATTAATGCTCACACCATGTGGGTGGTTTCCGAACTTGTTCAGGCGGACACGCTCAGGACGCCTCACCCACCCTCAGGACACCACCCCTGCCGCACCTCCTGCCGTGCCACCCACCGAGAGCACCGCTTGGTCAGGTGCTGCCCCTGGGGGATCAGACCCTGATGGATCGGGCAGGTCAGCAGCGTGACGCAGTGCCTGCCGACTTCATAGCGGAAGTGCTGGCAGGTGATGCAGACAGACCCCGTGCGGGATGGTTTGAGGACATCCCACTCCAGGTCATCCCACTCCTCTGGGTGGGTCAATGCGGCAGCGGTCAAAGCAGCAAGGCAAGAACACCTGTACTAGTCGGGGTTAGGGGTTGAGGTCAAGTGTCGTGGGCACTCGCACAAAGTCCACTGGAATCTCTCTCCGGTGCTCATAGGGTCTTGTGACCTTCGCTCTCGCCATGAACCGTTTGCTCCTGTGTGCCCTGGTATTCGCCTGCTTACCGCCAGTTGCCTCTGCTCAACACGCCAACCAAGGCGCAGTGCCAGCGATGTATGCGACCAAGGCAGAAGCGGAAAAGGCAGCAAGCAAGTTCAACTGCACAGGGGCACACCAGATGGGTGACAAGTGGATGCCCTGTGCCAAGCACAGCGACACCAAGACCCATGCCCATTGAGCAACCTCAGGGTTGCGGGAGCAAACCCAAGGTTCTTGCTATCGGCATTGCACCCCTGGGCATCGTCTCCATCGGGATTGTCCCCATGGGTGTCGTCAGCATCGGTGTAGTGCCAATGGGGGTGATCAGCATCGGTGCCGTTGGCATGGGTGTGATCAACGCCTGTGTGGTGGGAATGGGGATCCTGGTTGCAGGCGTCAATGTGATGGGGGTGTGGTGGATCGGGATGGACGGAATGGGTCCGAAGCGCCTGGGTTCATCAAGCGCCATCCACTCCCATCACCACCATTCGTCTCAGACCCGAAACCTTTATGCCTATCCCAGCAAGCAGGTGGCAATGCAGAAAGCAGAAGAACTGGGATGCAAGGGGGTCCATGCCATGGGGTCGCTATGGATGCCCTGCGAACAACACCCAGAAGGTCCAGCAGACAATCCCTGAGACGCACCAGGCACCCCATAGTGGGGATTGACGGGTCCATCGCCTTTGGCGGTGGATACACGAGGAAAGAGCGGTGCGGGTTCGCCCAAATCCGCCGCTGTCCCGCAACTGTGATGGGGTTCTCCCCTCAGTCAGAACACTCGCCGTCCCAACTCTCCTTTCTGCTCGGCGAGGACCGAGGCATCCCATGAAACGCTTCCTATCCCCCCTGGTCGCCCTGACTGCTGGATCCGTCGTGGTCCTGGGCACCCATCCCGCTCTTGCCCACAGCACTGCCGCTGGTGGTGCTCTGGGCGGTTTGACCCACCCGCTGCTGGGTCTGGATCACCTGTTCATGCTGATGGCAGTGGGAACCGCTGCCTCCTTCATCTCCTCCCAACTGCTGCTGTGGGCACTGGGTGGGGCGGTCATCGGTGCTGCCATTGGGTTCACAGGGTTCACCATTGCCTCCGCAGAAGTGATGGCGGCACTGGCAATCTCTGCGGTGGGTGCGCTGACCTTGTTGGGAGGGCGCTTTGCCAAGACCTCCAACCCCAACGCACTCACCACCATCAGTGGGGTTGTCGTGGGGGCAGGCGTGTCTATTCACGCCATGCTTCATGGTCTGGAGGCACCCAAGGACAGCAGCACCCTGCTCTGGTGGAGCGGTGCGCTGCTGAGTTCTGTGCTGGTCTGCGGCGGGACCTATCTCCTGCTCAAGAAACTTCCTGTGTCCGTGAGCAAGGCAGCAGCGGTTGCCTTCCTGGCGATTGGTGGGTTCCTTGCCTTTGGTCCTCTGGGTCTGCTGGCGGGCGGTGCTGGGGCATGACCCAACTCGCATGACCCTGTGAAGCGAGAAAGTCCATTACGGCAGGCACTGTGCGGTGGTGGCATTTTTGCCGTCAGCACGGTGCTACCCGAGAAGATTGAGCACCTGGCACTCCATCTGGTTGAAATCAACCGATCTGGAGTGGATGGGTTGGGAGAGCACTCACTTCAACTGGTCGGGTGCTTTGTGCTCCTATCGGTTCTGATCTGGTTGGCGGAGGGGAGGGAAGTCAAACGACACCCGTTGCTTTCCTACCCTCCCCACACCAAACCCATGGCGCTCACGCACATCGTCGGGTTGGTGGCAGGTGCTGCTCTGCTGGTCGCACCGCACTGATGAGCGATCCTGACCGCTGGCAATCATTTCAAGGGCAGAAGGTGGCGTGATGACCAATCCCCTCTGGATGCTGGTGCCGTGGGCGATCTTTGCGATCGCTGCTGGGTTGAAGTTCTGGCGTCTCACCGCCCTGTTCCGCAAGCACCTGCTGGGGATCCCCTCACGAACCGAACGCTTCAGGCAGTCGCTAGAACAGATCTGGCAGAAAACACAGAAGGCAGCGTGATGGACCACCTGAACTGGGGATACCCACAACTGGGTCTGGTCGCCCTTGCCTTTGGCGGTCTTCAGATCTGGTGGATCGGCAGTGTGTTCAGAAGGCGCGACCTGGCACGACCACAAAGCGAACAGCAGTTCAGGCGGTCACTGGAGCGGATCTAGGCAAAAAGATCCTGAGCGGACCACTGCTCGCACTCCGTTGCAGAACTTCATAGAATTATGCCTTGGTCATCGGGCGGTCCTGGACGGGTCCGCTTTTTTATTGGGCAATCGCTGCGTAGAGGCGCAATGGTTGCGCTGCTATGAGAATTGAGATGGTCTATGCGAGAACCGCATAACGGGCAAAACCCAGTCCCACAGGCGAGAATGGTAGGAAGCGACCAGTCCAAGTGACCGACTCAGCGACCTTCACCACACCCGAAGCAGACGACGAAGAGGCGGGTGAAGACCTGGGCGGTCTGGATGACCTTCTGGCATCGCTGAGATCCGATGACGCACCAAGACCAAAAAGGGGCAGGAAACCCAAAGGCAATGGGGTTGCCCCAGAACCCACCTTCCAGATCGGGCAGAAACTGACCCTCTCCCAACTGGAGTCATTCCTCTGGAAGAGTGCCGACATCCTGCGGGGAAGCATGGATGCCTCGGAATTCAAGGACTACATCTTCGGGATGCTGTTCCTGAAGCGTCTGTCCGATGCCTTTGATGAGGCACAGGAAGGCGTGATCCAGTACTACCTGGATAAGGGCAAGACCCAGGAGCAAGCAGAGGCACTGGCAGAGGACGAAGACGAGTACGACAAGACCTTCTATGTGCCTGAGAAGGGTCGCTGGAAAAACCTCAAGGACCTCAAGCACGACATCGGTGCTGAACTGAACAAGGCAACCGAAGCGATTGAGGAGCAGAATCCGACGCTTGAAGGGGTACTGAGTGCGATTGACTTCAACATCAAGAACAAACTCAACGACGGAAAACTTAGGGACCTACTTTCTCACTATTCGCAGTTCCGATTGAGAACAGAGGACTTTGAGCGTCCTGACCTTCTGGGTGCTGCCTACGAATACCTGATCAAAATGTTCGCTGACTCTGCGGGCAAGAAAGGTGGTGAGTTCTATACGCCTGGAGAGGTGGTGCAACTGCTGGTGGCACTGATCAAACCTCATGCAGGGATGAGGGTGCTGGATCCGACCTGTGGTTCAGGCGGAATGCTGCTCCAGTCACGGAACTATCTGGCGAAGCACGGGGAAAACGAACAGAACATCAGTTTGTTCGGTCAGGAGATGAACCTGAGCACTTGGGCGATCTGCAAACTCAATATGTTCCTGCACGGGTTCTTCAATGCGGACATTCGTAAGGGGGACACCCTGGGCGAACCGCAGCATGTGGAGCACGGGGAACTGATGCGGTTTGATCGGGTGATCGCCAACCCACCCTTCTCCTTGAAGAACTGGGGACGGGAACTGGCGGAACACGATGGGTACGGCAGGTATCGCTATGGCATTCCTCCCAAGGACGCAGGAGATCTGGCATTCGTTCAGCACATGATCGCCTCACTGAATCAGGAGGGCGTCATGGGCGTAGTAGTGCCTCATGGGGTTCTGTTCCGTGGTGGTCAGGAAGGTGAGATCCGCAAGGGCATCCTGGAAGACGATCTGGTGGAAGCAGTGATTGGTCTGCCGTCAGGATTGTTCTATGGCACGGGGATCCCTGCGGCACTTCTGATCATCAACAAGAACAAGGCGATGGAGCGTCGTGGGAAGGTGCTCTTCATCAACGCTGAACTGGACTACCAGGAGGGCAAGAACCAGAACCTGCTGAGAGACCAGGACATTGAGAAGGTGGTGGAGTGCTTTGACGCCTACAACGAAATCAAGCGGTTCTCACGGGTGGTTCCGATTGAGGAAATTCGGGAGAACGACCACAACCTGAACATCCGTCGGTATGCAGACACCTCACCACCACCTGAACCCTTTGATGTGAAGGGCATCCTTCATGGTGGGGTGCCGATCAAGGAAATTCAGAGTGATTACATCCAGGAGATCCTTGAGGGGTTTGATGTCTGCGTCGTCCTGGTGCCGAAGGATGCTGAGTATCTGAAGTTTCGGGAGGACATTCAGGAGAAGTCCCAAATCCGTCAGCAACTGGGGGATGCTTCTGATGCTGTGATTCAGCAGTTTGAGCGGTGGTGGGACAAGTATGGGGTCTCACTCGCTCAGATTGATGCTGAGGTCAAGGAAGCAGAAGCAGTGATGCACGGGTTCTTGAAGGAGTTGGGATATGAATGATTTCTCTGATGACTGGGTTGAGATTTCTCTTGGAGAAGCATTCTCAGTAAAAAGAGGAGATAGCAGTTTGACAAAGAGTGCTTACAGATCAACAGGCACCCTTGCCTTCAGCGCCTCAGGTCCAGACGGATTCGTAGAAGAATGCCAGAACGACGGGGCAGGGATAGTAGTTTCTTCAGTAGGTGCCCAGTGTGGCAAGATCTTCAAGGCATCTGGAAAATGGACAGCAATAAACAATACTATTTCCATTACAGAAAAGACTAGCAAATTCAGCATTGAATATCTGTATTACCTTCTTGAGCGTCAAGATATACTCTTACCAGAAGGTGGTGCTCAACCATTCATAAGTCAGAAGGAGGTCGTGGGTGCAACTCTTTACTTCCCCCCACTCCCCGAGCAGAAGAAGATCGCCGAGATACTCTCTGGGGTTGACAAGCAAATCACAAACAAGACGAAAGAGGTTGAAAAGCATCAGTTCCTGATTTCTGGCATCCTCAATCAATTGATGACCAGCGGAACAACCAATCGGATGGTGGTAGAAACCGAAGCGGGAAGGGTGCCTGAAAACTGGATAGTTGGGAAGGTTGAAGATTTCTTTGAACTTGGGAGGGGAAGGGTGATCAGCATTCCGTACATCAAAGAGAATCCAGGACCCTACCCTGTATTCAGTTCCCAATCAAAGAACAACGGCGAGATGGGAAGAATGAATTCGTATGATTTTGATGGCGACTATTTCACATGGACGACTGACGGGGCATATGCAGGGAGCGTATTTGCCAGAAGCGGAAAATTCAACTGCACCAATGTCTGCGGCACTGGAAGGGCAAAGTCATCAAGCGACGCAGATACAAGGTTCGCCGCATACTTCCTCCAGCGGGTCGCCAAGCGCCATGTCTCCTATGTTGGCAACCCAAAACTGATGAACAATGTATTTGCGGCGATACCCTTTGCCCTTCCACCAATTGGCGAGCAAAGAGAAATCGCAAAGATTATTGACGCCCAAAAGAGCGGTGCTGCGTTATTAGAAAGGCAGATTGCATCGTTGTCAAATCTGAAGAGTTCAATTGCAAGCGACCTCCTCTCAGGACGCAAGAGGGTCAGCGTTTAACCATGGAAGGCGACGAGCGGAAACTGGTAGAGGCACCTGCCCTTGATCAACTCAAGGGTCTGGGTTGGTCGCACATGGATGGCACCACGCTGGCACCAGAGAAAACCACCCTCCGCTCATCGTTCAAGGATGTGGTCCTGACTCCAAACCTGGAGCAGGCAATCCAACGCATCAACCCCTGGATCAGCGAAGACAACCTCCGCAAGGCGGTGCGTGAGGTGACCCTGATCCAGACATCCACATTGATGGAGGCAAACCAGTGGTTCTGGGAACGCCTCACCCAGTACTTCAGTGTGGATCAGGACCTCGGCAGTGGTCGTCGTGGTCAGACCCTGAAACTGATTGACTTTGACACTCCTGAAAATAATGAGTTCCTCTGCGTTGATCAGTTCAAGGTCCAGGGTCCAAACCAGAACATCATTCCCGACATCACGCTCTTCGTGAATGGGTTGCCGTTGGGTGTCATTGAGTGCAAATCCCCCTTCGTCACCGATCCGATGGCAGAAGGAATCAACCAACTGCGGCGGTACGCCAACCTTCGCAACCCAGGTGATTCAGAAGGATGCGAGAAACTCTTTCATTACAACCAAGTGATGGTCTCCACCTACAGGGATGGAGCACGGGTCGGGACCATCTCCTCACCCGTTGAGTACTACCTGGAGTGGAAGGACCCCTACCCCAAGACCCATCAAGACCTGGGAGAAAACCCAGCACCTCAAAATCTGTTGATTCAAGGGTTACTGGACCCAAGGAACTTCCTTGACATCATCCAGAATTTCACGATCTACGAGACCGAATCAGGTCGCACCATCAAGAAGATCGCCCGTTACCAGCAGTACAGGGCAGTTCAGAAGACCATTGAGCGTCTGAAGGGTCCAGGAGATCGCAAGAGTAAGGGCGGAGTCATCTGGCACACCCAGGGTTCGGGTAAGTCCCTCACCATGGTCTTCCTCACCCAGAAGATCCGTCGGGACCCACTGCTTCGGGACTACAAACTCGTCTTTCTTACAGACCGCACCCAACTGGACGGGCAACTGACTGCCACCTTCAGGAACGCACAAGGCGAATCGGTTCTTCATGCCTCGTCGGTGTCTCACCTCAAGGAACTGTTGGCAAAAGATGCCTCCGATCTGGTCACCGCCACGATCCAGAAACTTCAAGAAAAAGATTTCGGGTACTCATGCCTCAATGATTCTGATCGGATAATCGTGCTGGCGGATGAGGCACACCGAACTCAGTACGGGACCCTGGGTTCTGCCATCAATACCGCTCTGCCCAATGCCCCCAAAATCGCCTTCACGGGGACGCCCCTGATCACGAGCGAGAAGACCACCAATGAGTTTGGTGGGTACATAGACACCTACACCATTGAGCAGGCGGTCGCTGATGGTGCCACCTGTCAGATCCTCTACGAAGGGCGGGAGGCAACCACCAAGGTCACAGGCGATTCGCTGGATGCCTTGTTTGACCGCTACTTCCACGACAAGTCACCAGAAGAGCAAGGTGCCATCAAGAAGAAGTATGGGACCGAGCGGGCAGTGCTGGAAGCACCCCAGCGTTTGGAATGGGTAGGTCTGGATCTGGTCGGGCACTTCCGCAGCACAATCCTCCCCAACGGGTTCAAGGGGATCCTGGTCACCTCCAGCAGGGAAGCAGCAGTCACCTACAAGCAAAAACTGGATGCCATTCCAGGGGCACCCGAATCGGCAGTGATCATCTCAGGGGACCACAACGACAAACCCCATATCGCCAAATGGACCAACCCTGCTGACCACAAGGCGGCAATTGAGAACTTCAAGAAACCCATATCAGAGCACCCCCTGTCCCTGCTGATTGTCAAGGACATGCTGCTGACGGGGTTTGATGCCCCTATCTGTCAGGTGATGTATCTGGACCGCAAATTGACCGACCACACCCTGCTGCAGGCAATCGCACGGGTGAATCGCACCAAGGCAAACAAGCACTGCGGGTACATCGTTGATTACTACGGACTGACCGACTACCTGGCAGAGGCACTCCAGGTCTTCTCCTCAACCGATGTCCAAGGTGCCCTCAAGGACCTCAAGGACGAGATCCCAAAACTCCAAGCAGCACACACCAGGGTCAAGCAACACCTCAAGGGGCATGACCTCCAGGACATTGATGCCTGCATCGCTGCCCTCGCAGACGAACTGAAGCGACAGCAGTTTGAGGCGGACTTTCGGACCTTCGCCAAGCAGGTGGAGATCGTCCTACCCGAACCAGCAGCAAACCCGTTCCTGCCAGACCTCAAGGCACTGGGGAAGGTGGTGATCGGTTGCCGCAACCGCTATCGGGATGAGCAGTTGGACATCGTGGGGTGCGGGGAGAAGGTCAGGGCACTGATTGAAGAGCATGTCCGTGCCACAGGGGTGGATCCACGGGTGCCCCCCACCAAACTCTTTGATGTGGAGTTCAAGCAGGCGGTCAATGCCCTGGGCAACGACCGAGCGAAGGCATCTGAGATTGAACACGCCACCAAGAAGGTGCTCAGGGACCGCATGGACGATGACCCCGAGTACTACCAGTCCCTATCGCTCCGCCTGGAGGAGATCATCCAGAAGTACCAGGGCAAGTGGGAGGAACTGGTCCAGCAACTCTGGTTGTTCCGTGATGGCATGGAGCGAGAAAAGACCCAACAGAACGAGGACCTTGGACTGAGTGAGATAGAAGGTCCCTTCTACAGGTCGCTGATGGCAGAGATCACCAAGGCATCAGGCGACGAAACCATGGATGAGGAGACCCATCAGCGGGTGCTGAACCTGACCAAGGAACTGGTGAGCGAGTTCCAGGAAGCAACCCAGATCGTTGGGTTCTTCCAGAAGGACGACGAGATCAAGTCCGTCGCCAAGAAAATCAAGCGGTCGCTGCTGGATCAGGGGTTTGATGACTCTGACCTTCGTAAGGAGGTGACCGAGGCATTCATGGCGCTGGGCAAGAGGCATTTCCGATGACTGCCATCCCAGAAGAGGTGCTGGGTCTGCGGGTGGAGGTGGTTCGCTCCATCAGACGGTCTGCTGCTCTCCACATCATCGGGAGTGACCTTCAGGTGAGAGTCCCAGAGCATGTGGGTGATGAACGGGTCGCTGCGTTCCTGACGAAGAAACGCCCCTGGATCAGGAGCAAGGTTGCCGAGATCCAACGCATCCCACCACACCGACCGAAGGAACTGGTCAGTGGGGAGTCCTTCCCTTACCTGGGTCGTCACTACCGCCTCAAGGTTCAAGAGGGGCATCAGGTGGGGGTCTGCCTTTCAGGTGGTTACCTGAAGGCAACCATCCGACCCACTGAGCAGGGTGAGCATCGGACGCTAAGAATCCAGCAATATTTACAGAACTGGTATCGCTCCCGTGCTCTGGAACGACTCCAAGAGAAAACCAACCGCTACGCCCAGCAGATCGGGGTGTCGCCTGCAGGGGTGTCCGTTCGGAACTTCAGGTCTCGCTGGGGTTCCTGCGACAAGCGTGGTCAGGTGGTCTTCAACTGGAACATCATCAAGGCACCCCACAGCATCGTGGATTATGTGGTGATCCATGAGTTGTGCCACCTGATCCATCCGAACCACTCCAGGGACTTCTGGCAGGTGGTTAGTCGCCATGACGCTGCCTACCCTGAGCACAGGCAGTGGTTGAAGGAACGAGGCGAGGGACTGCTCTAATGGACAAGACCACCCGTGGCAATGCGAGTCAGTTCTTTATTGCAGGGCAACTCTGCAGGATGGGGTACTCAGCGGTAGTGACCCTGGGAAACACACCCAATACGGACATCCTGTGCAGCAATGTGGAGGGGACCAAATTCGTCCATATCCAGGTCAAGACCTATGTACCTGGGATAAGGACCTGCAGCGTTGGGAGGAAGGCGGAAAAGTTTTATGGCGACAACTTCTTCTGGATACTGGGAGGAATTCCAAAGTGGGGTTCAGAAGACCCCTTTGAGTACTACATCATTCCGTCGGCAGTTATGTCAAAGAATGTCAAAGAGAAAAGCGATCATTGGTTGGCAACTCCAGGGAAAAACGGGCGTGAGCACAAAGACAGCAATGTTCGCATTGTCACGCTCCCACCCTTCAAGTCAGAACACTCATGGAGCATTGAAGGGTACAAAGACCGCTGGGATTTAATTGAAGAAAAACTGGGAGCACCACACCAATGAAAGAGTTTTACAGAGTCATGCTTGGGCGGGGCAGTATGTATGCCCATGAGTGCCGAGAGCAAGGTTTCATTGGTGCCGATTTTGACATCCAACAGGATCTGACACATGAACTACCCGATGATTGGCGGGAGTTCAACAAGAAGTTTATCCCGATCTACCTTCAGTCAAATCCAGGGAAAAGCAAAATTGCCGCTGGTCTATGCTGTGGTTTTCTTTGGACTGTCTGCAAGAAAATACAAATCGGCAATGTTGTCTTATCGCCCGATGGCAAAGGTAAGTATTTTGTGGGCGAGGTACAGAGCGAGTACCGATTCATACCTGGAGCGGACCAACCTCACCAGAGGCAGGTTCATTGGTTTGATGAGACCATTGACCGCTCAGAAATGAGCGAAGCACTGAGGAGATCAACAGGTTCCATTGGAACCGTCAGTCAGATCAGCAAATACCAAGAGGAATTAGAAGGTCTCATCAAAGGAGAAGCACCTAAACCAGTGCTGATCAGCACCGATGAAACCATTGAGGATCCAACGGTCTTCGCCCTGGAACGACATCTAGAAGATTTCTTGATTCACAACTGGGCACAAACACCTCTTGGTCGTGAATATGACATTTACCAAGATGAGGAGAATGTTGGGAGACAGTTCCCAACGGATACAGGACCAATAGACATCCTGGCAATCAGCAAAGACAAGCAAGTGGTCTTGGTGGTTGAACTTAAGAAAGGGCGGGCGAGCGACTCAGTGGTAGGGCAAATCCAAAGATACATGGGATATATCGCAGAGGAGATCGCCGAAGACCACCAAAGCGTGAGGGGCGTGATTATTGCTCTTGAAGATGACCTGCGAATCAAAAGGGCGCTCAAGGTTGCCCCGAATATTGAGTTCTATCGGTATGAGGTCAAATTTGACTTGATCAAGTCCTAAGCGACAAATACTACTTCCAGCAAATCCTCAATCCCACAATCCAATACCGTCACGATCTTCCCCGCCAGATCCAGAGACAGTGCCGCCGCTGCCTTGTCATCAGTCCTCGCCAGGCGGGTAATGGTGGTCGCTGCCACACCCGCCTGAACCGCCAGCGAGTTCATCGTGATGGGTTTCTCACCCGCCTCAGCACGGCGCAGATTTGCCTTGGCGATTGCCTTGGCGAGGGTCAGACGAACTTGCTTTGCCATAAGGCGCACGATACCTCAAGCACCCCGAAGAGGCAAAGCAGTTTTGAGTGCCTATGCCTCAGTGCCTAGCACAAACAGTAGAGTGTCAGACACCAAACCAGAGCAGTACCTGAACCACGGCAAATCCCACCAGGGCGACGAAGGCAAGAAGTGACGGGAAACCAGTTGCGACCATACCGACTCCGCTTACGACCCCATTTCTAAAGCAAATCTGAAACGATGCCGTAGCGATACACACACCAGCACCGAGCGGAACATTCCTCAATGAATAGAGGTATCAGGCGCTCGCTCTCCAGTTCAATGTGCTATGATTGCTGTGTTGAGGGCAAGAGGTTCATAGAAACCCGCCCTCTCAACCACTCACCCGAATCCCACAGAGGATCAGACCAATGCCCACCGACCTTTCCACCCTTGACCTGGCGACCATCAACGCTGCCCAGAGCGTGATCGTTGCCGCCATTCGGAACCAGTGCTGCCAGTGGGAGCAGGAATCCAGCGATGCCGTTGCTGATGGTCGCCTCTCCAACGCCGTGATGGTTCAGCACTGGGCGTTTGCCGCTGACATCCTTGCCAGCAAGGTAAGCAGCGAGTTCAGCACCCTGTTCATCAGGACACTGGATGCCCGCATTGGCGACCTGACCAGCACCCCTCAGCGTTCTGCCGCCGATCAGGTGGTGGATGCCATCGCCTTGGAAGTGGCATCAGCACAGGAAGCACCCGAACTGGTTGCCGTCTGAGCGACAAAAGCAGCACAAGGAGCACTGTTACCAGTCCCCTGTGCTATGATTTCAGTGTTGAGGGGCAAGAAACTCATAGCAGTTCGCCCCTCCAACCCTTTTCCCAGAAACCCACAGAGGTTCCATCCGATGCTTCAGCAATCCATTCCCCGCCACTGGCACTTCGCCACCCCAGAGCACGAGGGTCTATCCATTCGCCTCTCACGCTTCACGGGTGAGTTTGATCTTTCCCGCCGAACCCAAGTTGGCGAGATGTGCTGGGAGACAACCATCCTCTCCAGTCACCAGACCCTGGAGCAGGCAGTCGCCGCTGCTGATCAACATTGCTTGGTGGCGTCACGATGAAAACCCAGACCGCTGCTGGCGCTGGCGGAATCCCACGCCAGAATCACGCGACCCATCCCAGCAGCAATGGCATACGACCATCCTGACGCTCCCAAGCAGTTCGGTATCCGCCTCAGCGACGAGACGATGGAACTGGTATCCGCCATTCAGGAGTTTCGCCAACGCACCAATCAACCCACCACCCTTGCCGCCATCGTGGAAGACGCCATCGGCATCTATTACGACACCCTGGTGAAGGAGGGAGCGATTTATGGAAACAAATGACACCACTACCGCCAGGAGCACTGAGTCATCTGCTCAAGACCCTGCCACCAGAGCGACCAGACCCATTCCCCCACCTGGCAGACCTCAATGCCGACCAACTGATTCAGAGGCGGGTGGAGGTCACAAGCACCATCAAGACCCTGGAGCAGGAACGGCAGGTGATTGACGCCGAACTGCTTTCCACCTTTGGCGATGCCGAACTGCGCTTTGGTGTTCGTGCCCCTGGTGGTTGGGTTCTTCGCCAGCGGTCGCGAACCTCCTGGGAATACTCACCCGAAACCAAGGAGACCATCAAGGGTCTTCAGCAGCAGGCACAGCGCGATGGGCGGGCACAACCGCTGGTGAGCACCTATCTGGTGGCAGTTCAGGAGGAAACCTGAGAGGGACCGATCGAAGCAAATTCTGGTAATATATTACTACTTGTAAAGGCGGCAATGTTCACGAGTCTCTTCGGGATCCTATTTGCGGTGCTGTCCTTCGTTCAAGTGCCCCAGTGGGACAACGACTGGAAAAAGTGCTCCGTTGCCGTCCCCGACACTGCCTGCCATTGGTATGTGGTGAACCCTGACAACACCTTTGGCAAGGGGTTCAGTTGGATCACCGCTCCTGAGTTTGATGTCGCCACCCTGCGGGATATCGGCATTCAGCACGAGGTCACCGTGGCACAGGGTTATCAGACCACCGTTGAGTTGATGAATGCCACCTCAACGGTCAAATACGGCGACGATTACTGATCGCTTCAACGCCTAGTAAGGCATGTATCAGCGACGGAACACCCGCTGGAGGTGGGCAATTGGGTTGGTCTGATCGTCGCCACGAACAGTCCAAAACTCGGTGCTGCCACTGGTCAAGAGAGCGCGGAAGTCATCAGCGTCAATAAAGATGCCTGCCGCTACCGCCAATGCCACCATCTCCTCTGGGGTGTTGGCACCATAAAACTCTTCCTCAATCTCAGGGTCACGATCTACCTGATGGCAGATGTGATCAAGCGCATCCAGCAGGGGTTGAGAGTGGGTTTCCACACTGCTTTGGCGGGTAGATCTCAACGCTACGCGAGCAACAGGAATCGCAGCACAAAACTTTACGAATACTGCGCTAGACGCTATAATCACAGCAGTGAAACCCACAGAGGTTCTATCCAATGCTCAAGACCTCAAGCAACGGCACTCAGGCACCTGCTGCCATCAAGTTCTCTCTGCGACCCACTGCCGAAACCCTGGCGGATCTGTCACGCCCCATTGACCCTCGGCACCTCAAGACGAGGAAGCAGGGCAACACGACCCTGACCTACTGCCCCTGGAACACCATCGCTCGCCACCTTCATCACCGTGCTCCTGGTTGGTGTTGGGAGGTTCAGAGCGTTCAGGAGGTTGGTGGTGCTGTGGTGATCACTGGGCGCCTGACCATCCCCACTGCTGATGGAGACCTGCTCCACTACTCGGCAGTTGCCTCTGAACCACTGGAATCAAAATCCCAGGCACCTGCTGCTGAGGTTGCTGCTTCATCTTGCCTTAGGAGGGCGGCAGCGTTGGCGGGTCTTGGGTTGGAGTTGTGGGGTTAATCCAAATAAAAACTATTTGGTTGCGACCTTAAGTAGAGTCACAAGTTGAGCAGTGACATCAGCAGAAGGGAACCACTCATCAGTTAAGATGAATCAAACAAGAGATGGGGGATTCCCAATGTATGAAGGCCTTTCCACTTTTGAAAGGACACTCGCAAGGTCTGGAGACAAGGTAAGTCTCATAGCAGGACTTGAGTTGGCAGGAAAACTCTCACCAGAAGATGCTTATCAGCAAACAAAAGGTCTCTACAAAGAACTCAAAGATCTGAGAAAACAGGAAAAAAGTGGTTGGGACATCAACTGATGATCCCTACTGCCGATGGAAACCTGCTTCACTACTCGGCAGTGGCATCAGAACTGTTGGAGTCAGCGTCCAAGGCACCCGCCATTGGGGTAGACCTCAACAAACAAGGACTCCCCAGCAGAAACCCGATATTTCTTGGACTGGGGTTGAAGCGCCCTAAGATCGCTGTCGGTGAAAGGCATTTGAGAAATACCCCAACACGCAAGTAGTCATACCCCAACAAATCCCCCAACCAACTTTTTCGGCGACCCTGGTTTTAGGTGGATGTCCCTGGACGACCAACCTGCCAAAACCCCAGAACCAGCAAAGGGTCTGGACGTACCAGACCCTTTGAAAACCCTTGGAAAGCGGAGAGGGTGTCCGTGTGCAGCGGATCAGATTGGATTCCCTGGGACGGTTTGGGACAACGGGTGGTGCTTTCTATACCGTCTTTTATACCGTCATTCACCATCTGTGATGGATGACCGCTGTTGGAGGCAGATTCTCGCTGCCGTGCCGCACCTGAAAGCGCCGGTGCCAGGTCAGGTGGCTCAAGCCTCAGGCCATGACCCGCAGGATGAGAGGAGGGGCCGTTGAATCTGGAGACGTTCAGGCTGGCCACTGATCCGGGGCCAGACTGAGATGCTCCATCAGACGACAGCAAGGGGCTGAGCAGAACCCTGTCATGGCCCACCGATTGATCGTTTCCGACAACCGTGACGACCCGGGCAACCCCCTGGTGCTCGATGGTGAAGTCATTGACGCAGCGGCGCAGGATCCACTGGCGATCGGAAAGCTGATGGTCGATCAGGTCTGGGCAGAGGGGACCGATCCCACAGGCGGGGGCCTGTACTACGAACGCAACAGCAACCAGCACCGGCGGCTGCAGGCCTTTGAGACCGGCAGCGAAGACTTCATGACTGGCGGCTGGGTGCGGGTGCTTGCCACCGCCGAGCAGGTGCGCAAGGAGCGTCCCGGCATGGAGCGTGCCGCCAAAGCTGGCCTGGTGAAGATCCACGGCACCCACCGGGGTGTGCTGCTGGTGGAGTTCCTGGACGTTCCCTGGGGCTGAGCAACCGCCGCAGGGCTCCGGTCGGCGGCGGCCGTCCTTCAGCGTGCCACGGCTGCGCCGTGGCGTGCATCGGCCAGCCGCCGCCGCCCTCCGCTCCGGGGCCGGTGTGGGGGTGGGCAGGCAGGGCCGCTCTCCCGCGGCTGCGGTGGCCGGGCCTTCGCCCGCGTTGATGAGGAAGAGGAAGGCCCCAAGTTTCCTCGCGCGGCTGCGCGGTCAGCTGGTTGTTCAGCTGGTTGTTCAGCCCTGAATCTGGCGGGTCTGCTTATCAGCTTTCCGATCCATCAGCGCATGGCTTTGCTTTGCGTAGATCCACTGCCCCGCAGCCATTCTGCCCGCTGCTCAGTGCGTTTGTACTGGTAGAATAAGAGCTGCGCCAAAGGCCACGAGCCCATCGCCTGCGGCAACGAAATCCTCGGACAACTTGCCCCGTTCGTTTGCTCTGTAGCCCATGAGCTTGTCCTCTGCTGCAGTGGCCCAGGCCGCTGCATTGTCTCTTCCTGGCCTATTGCCGGCGCCGGTGGCAGCCCATCGCTCGGTCGTCATCGTCGCGGCCGGTGGCCGTGATCTCGTCTGGCCCCAGGAGCGCATCGCCTCCGCCCTGCTCCAGCGCAGCGGTAGCCGGCCTGTCCATCTGCTCCTGCATGGCGGGGCCCGTGGCGCTGATCGTGCCATCGGCCGTGCCGCCCATCAGCTCGGCTGGCGGGTCCAGTCCCTCGCCGCTGATTGGCGCCGCTATGGCCGCAGTGCAGGCCCCATCCGCAATCGCCTTCTGCTCGAGCAGGCCCTGGTCGAGGCCCAGGCCCACACCTCCCCAGCGTTCAGCGCCTCGGTGCTGGTGATCGCTTTTCCCGGTGGGGCAGGCACGGCCTCGCTGGTGCAGCAGGCCCGCCGCTGCTCCTCCCGCTCACCGGTGCCGGTGGTGGTGATGGAAGTGCCGCCGCCGTTCTCGCCGGAGCCCCTCCCCGCCTGAGCGGCATCCGCCGTCCCGTTCCTCTTGTTCCTCGTTCCCATTCACATCCCCATGGCTGTTCTCACTGCCCCCGCCGCTCCACTTTCCCCATATCTCCCCCAGGCCGCCGGGCCGTCCTGCTCCCTGCAGCGCTCAGGCTCCCTCTGGCAGCTGGGCATCGAGGCCCAGGAGCTCACCACCGCCGTTGGCCAGCTGGCCGAGCAGCTGGAGAGCGACGACGCCGAGGTCCGCGCCCAGGCCCTGGCCGAGCTGGAGGCTGCCCTGCTGGCCGAGGAAGGCAACAAGGCGGCCCTGGCCGCCAAGGCCGATGCCACCTGCTGGGTGATCGAGCACCTCCGCGGCCAGGCCGCCTACCGCCAGCAGCAGGCCAAGCGGCTCACCGAGCTGTCCCGCTCCGATGCCTCCCGGGCCGACGCCCTGGAGGAGTCGCTGGTCTTTGTCCTCACCCAGCTGCAGCCCACAGCCAACCGCTTCTCGTTCCCGAATCACGAGCTCACCTCCCGCAAGTCCTCTGCCGTGGTGATCGACGACGAGCAGGCCCTCGATCCCGCGTGGCTGAGCTTCACCACCACCAGCAAGCCGGACAAGGCAGCCATCAAGGAGGCCCTCAAGGCGGGCCAGCAGATCACCGGCGCCCAACTCCTCTCCCGCCGCTCCTGGCGCATCTGCTGAGGGGGCAAAGCCCCCTCATAGGTGGGGTCCTGGCTGAGCAGCCGGGGCCCTCTCACCTCCTCACACCATTGCTTCCAACGCCATGACCGTCGCCGCTCCTTCCGCCAGTGGGGCCCGCACCACCAGCCGCCCCGCTTCTCCTCGACCCAGCCAGAGGCCTCCATCGGCCCTGGAGCTGATCCGCTCTGCTGACCGCGCCGAGGAGGCCCCACCAGAAGCTGGCTCCGTTCCTCAGGCTCAGCCCTCCGGCTTCTCCCCAGAACAGCTCGCTGCCCTCTCCGCTCCCCTCGATCGGGCCAACGTCCGCCAGCGGGAGCAGGGCCGCAGCCGTGTGAGCTATCTGGAGGGTTGGCAGGTGATCGCGGAAGCGAACCGCATCTTTGGCTTCGATGGCTGGCAGCGGCAGACGATCGCCGTCCGCTGCGTCGCCCAGGCCGAACGCCTCATCGGACGCGATCAGAAACCAGGCTGGGGCGTCACCTACACCGCCCGCGTGCGCGTCACCGTCACCGCCGGTGGTCTGACACCCCTGGTTCGGGAAGGCAGCGGCGCCGGCCACGGCATCGACGCGGATCTCGGCCAGGCCCATGAATCGGCACTCAAGGAGGCCGAAACCGATGCCATGAAGCGGGCGCTGATGACCTTCGGGAACCCGTTCGGCCTCGCGTTGTACGACAAGGCGCAGAGGCAGGTCAGCAGTGCTGCGGGCCATGGTGATGGAGCCCAGCGGCCAGGCGGGCAGCGAGCACCTGTTGGCCGACCGGCGGCTGGTTCTCCATCCGCCGCCGTTGCCTCCCCTGCTCAGGGCCGCACCCAGGCCACGGCACCGACTCCACCACCATCAGCCCCGGCCGACTCCGGCCAGGTCCCCCTCGATGCCGAGACGATCCAGCACCTCCACAGCACTCTGCGGGCCCTGCCACGCCCCCTGCTGGAGAGCCTGACCCGGGCCTTCCGCAAGCGGTTTCAGGTGCCCGAGGAGGCGGTGACGATCGCCGATCGGATCAACCAGAAATGCCACCACGACTGGATTGAGACGTTCCTGGTGCAACACCAGTTGCAGCCAGGCCGAGCTGCTTAGCCCCTTTCCTGAGGGGGCCAGTCGGCGGTTTCTGCCTACGGTTGGCCCATGGCCTTCTCCCGCATCAGCCACGATCCCGCCGTGGTGGGCGGCAAGCCCTGTATCCGCGGGCTGCGCATCACGGTGGGCACGGTCGTGGGGTTAATCGCCAGCGGCAGCAGCCGTGAACGGATCCTGCAGGCCTACCCGCAACTGGAAGCGGCTGACATCGAGGAGGCGCTGACCTCGTGGCAGCGGCAACCCACCGGAAGCTCAGCAGTCGAGATAGCGCTGCACCGTTGCCGTGGTCCAGGTGGCCACGCCGGTGCCGAAAAAGTCCTGGTCTTCCGTCCAGATGGCGCACTCCAGCTGGAGCGCCAGAGCCAGTGCGGGCCAGTCAGCAGGATCGCGGATGCGCTTGAGCGCCTCGTCCCTGGCCGTTTCGATCCAGGTGCTGTCGACGATCTGCACCACCTCCATCAGGCTGAGGAAGGCCTCCTGGCAGATCTGCAGATCAAGGCCTCGACGGGCTGCCAGTTCGCTGAGGTAACCCGAGGCTTCAGAGGCATTGGCCTCTGCCACGAAGAAATCCACCTCACGGGCGGAATCGGCGATCAGAGCCCTCACCCTGACACCGAGACAGCCGCGGATGAGGATGTTGGCGTCAAGCACCAAGCGTTTGCGCTCTGCCATCAGGCCGGGGCCTGATGCTGCTGATCCCGCCTCCAGTCCTTGAAGTCAGCCGCCAGCTCCTCTTCTGTCAGGCCCATTCGCTGCAGCTCAACCTGCATGAGGCGGCCGGCTTCCAGGAGCCGCTCGCGTTCGTTGAGATCGGATTCTTGCGGTAGGGGGACATAGAGCCCAACGGTGCGCCCATGGCGCGTCACCTCCAGCGGGGTGGCTGATTCCAGGTGCGAGGCCAGGCGCGCCCGAAGCTCTCGAATGCCGACACGGACAGCCACGCAGCACCCCGCAAAGTGTGTACACATCCTAGGCGGATGTTTCGGCCTCTGCTGGTGCAGGTGCCACGCCAGCATGAGCACACCGGGACTACCGCCGTGCTTCTGAACCCCCTCTGCCCGTTCACTGCCGCCAAGGTGCTGGCCCTCAAGGCCACGGTGATGCTGCTGCTCACCCTGCTGATCAAGGCCAGGGTGCAGATCGGCGCAGCATCAGCGGTTGGCATCGCCCTGTTGCTGCTGCAGACCCTGGTGTTTCTGGCGATCAGCGGTGGCCTGGTGCTGGCAGCCGGTGGGGCAGCACTGGTCGCCACCCAGCAGCGCCGGCCGGCGGCAGCCTGATCGCAGCCATCGCAGTTGAAGTCGCCCTGGCGATGCTGCAGCGGGAGGGCCGCTGGCTGATGCAGCTGCGCGACGAGATCCCCACGATCGTCGCCCCCGGTTGCTGGGGCCTGTTCGGTGGACACCTCGACCCTGGCGAGACGCCGGAGCAGGCGCTGCGGCGTGAGCTGCTGGAGGAGATCAGCTGGCAGCCCCCGGTACTGGAGCTGGTGATGGTGCACCACATCCACCGCCGCACAGCCCATGTGTTCCGCTCTGAGCTATCGGTGCCGCTGGAGCAGCTGCAGCTGCTTGAGGGTCAGGACATGGCCCTGGTCAGTGCGGAGGAGCTTCTGGCGGGATCGATCTGGAGCAGTCAGCTGAGTTGCCACCGTCCCCTGGCCGATGGGTTGCTGGAGGTGATGCAGCAGGTGCTCGCGGGGCAGATCTGAGCGCCACGGAGCGCACGGGGAGCGTTCACCCCCTGGGATTCCCCCGCTCCACCGGCTTCACCAGCATGGATTGGGGCAAGACTCAGCTCGGCGGCGGGGACGATGCGGCCAGCCGTTGGGCGATCGCCTCGGGTGGCACACCCACCTGCTGAGCGATCAACAGCACCAGCAGCTCCAGTCGATCGAGGCGTTGCTCCAGCTGTTGCAGGTCGGCACCACCGACCTTGCCGGTGGCTTTTGCACCCTTGCTGGCCTTGATCGGCAGGGCAGTGCGTAGGGGCGGGCCGTCTGGATGGTTGAGCAGGGCCTCGATCTGCTGCGGCTTGGGCCCGCTGCTGAGGCCCTTGATGCCCCGCTCTTTGCACAGGCCCCACAGCACCTTCACCGACAACGGCTCGAGGTCGGCACGGTTGGCTCGCTCCTCACCTGACAGCAACGCCGTTGGCGTACTGGTGGCGGGGGTTGCATCAGAAGAAAGCTCCTCCTGCAGGCCCCGGTAGAGGCGGGCATCGGACTGCGCCAGGTCCCGCAGGGTTGCCCGCAGGGTGTCAGCGATTTGCCCCACGCTGGCCTCCCTCTGCAGCGGTCCCTTCATCCTCCATCTCCTGGAGATCCAACTGCTGGACGCCGATGTCCACAGGGCCCTGGTGGCCGTTGCCGCCGAGGCTCAGGGGCGGCAGCTCCTTACTCTTTTCAACGAACGCCTGGCGCTTCTTGTCGAGCTCCACCACCTTCTCTTTGGTGGTGGTCCAGCGGTTGATGAAGCGGATCACCGCCTGCACCAAGCCACCAATAAAGGAGCCGCCCTGATAGGTCCTGCGGCCCAACTTGTACCGACCGAATTCATTGACTAGGTCGTCCCCGGCGTCTTCCAGATCACCAGCAATAACGGTGACGATCTCCAGCATTTCGTAGACGTCGGTTCGCACGGACGCCTCACGTTTGGCCAAGGCCAGCAGCCTCACCCGCAGCTGGGCCGCTTCTTCTTTGGCCTTGTTGGCCAGGCTTCTGTGCTGGCCGCGGCTGCGCAGGGAGCTGGTGTAGCAGCTGCGCAGTTCGCGGTAGGTGCTGTTGAGATCCTCACGCCTCATCGGCTCGGGATCGGGCGGGAAGTCGCTTGTTGACGGCAGGAAGACCATGCAGCACACTCAGCTGCTCTGATCCTGGATCGCAGCCCTACCCAACAGGCCGCCACAACGCAGGCCAGGAAATGCAGAATTCGCATGGACCGGCCATCGCGTCCTGTCAGCGACGTGACTTGTGCCAGAGGCTACCTTTCGCCTCTGACGGGAATCGTTGCAGCTCTTCTTCTTTCGTAACGGGCTATCCCGCGCTCGTAACGACTTCGGATTGGTTCGCCATGCTCACTGGCGCTGATCGGATGCCCGGTATCACCAGCAGCGGCTGGGGGTGATTCAGCTGATCGTGGCCAGGCCCTGGCGCTGGCGATCACGCCACCCGGCCTGCCCCGGCTTGCGCACCACGCAAGGGCTGACGCGAGGCGCTGCGCGCCCCTTGCCTGGCGCTGGCAGCGCCGGGGCTGAACGGCGGTGTCGTTCGCCAGCCCAGCCATGGCCACCACTCCTCTCAGTCGCTCCTGCCCGATCCGCATCATCTCGGTGCATCTCCTCGGGGCTGCCGGTGAGCTCCTCAGGGTGCTCTTCCTTGATCGCGAGGGGCACCTCTCTGCGGAGCCTCACTACGTGCCCCGCGATGAAGCCCTGATCCTGGCCTCCAATCAGCAGCGGGTGCTCGGGCCTCAGGCCGAGGTGCGGGTGCTCTGAGGCCCGAGCCCAGTCGCCCATTCATCGCCCGGCGGTTCACCCCGCCGGGCTCTTCTGCGCCTGGAACTGTTGATGGCTGCCGCGCAGGCCTCGTCATGGCGCGCGGAGTTCAAAGGGCCTCGATGAAGGTGTCGCCATCGACGCCGGCTTGACGCAGCACGCTGGCCAGGGTGCCGATGGCCAAATCCCGGCGATGCAGGGGAACCACACAGATCACTGATCCAGTCGTGCCATCGGCGTTGGTGCTGGTTCTGCGGAGCACCAGGTGGCTGCCTTTCTGGCGCACCTCCTCAAACCCCAGCCTCTTCAGTGCTGCCACCACCTCGGCGGCAGGGAGGCGCGGGAGCTTAGGCAACGCTCACCTCAAAGGTGGTGAGCAGCCGCGGGACCGGCACCGGCTGGGGACACTCCTCCAGGAAAAGCTCTGTGGCCTCCCGCAGGTTGGCCAGGGCTTCTTCCACGGTTTCGCCTTGGCTCACGGTGCCCACTTCCGGGCACTCGGCCACGTACACCTCCTCCTCGCGGTGAAGGATTGCCGTGAGTCGTTGGGCGGTGGCAGTGCTCATCGGCGTTGAGCGGTGTCCTTCCAGTCTGGGGCTTCTGCACAGGACCAGCTAGCAGCCCGGCAGTCAGGGGAGGGGATCGCCACCAGGGCCGGCGCACACCCACCGGATCCCTCGGCCAGTCCTCACGCCGTGTCAAGGATCGGGCCAGGCGCCCCAGGGGGGCGTCCTTGCCGCGGCGCTGCGGCCGGCCGGTGGGGGTGGGGTTCTCCGCCGTCCCCCAGATGGCTTCCCCCGCTTCCTCCCTCAGCCGCTCGGCCCTACGTGCCCGCGATGGTGCTGGAGCACCTGCCCCTGGCCGATGCCATTGCCTCCGCCACCGCCCGGCGCCTGTTCCCGCTGGTGGAGCGGGAGGATCTGATCCAGGTGGCCCGAGAAGCCCTGGTCCGCTCCGCTCCACGCTGCAGAGCCGGCGAGCCAGCTGAGCCCTATCTGCGCCGCTGCATCACTGGGGCCCTGCAGCACCACCTCCGCGATCGCGTGCGGCTGGTGCGGGTGCCACGCCGGCTGCATGAGCAAGGCCATTGCCCGCTGCGGCATCTCAGCCTGGATGCCAGCTGTGATGGCGAGCCCTGCCTGCTCGATCAGCTGCCCTCCCCTGAGCCTGAGCCGGCCCTCAGCGAGGCCATCCATGGCCTGGCGCTGGAGCAGCTGGTCGATCAGCTGCCTGCTGCCCAGGCCACAGCCCTGAGGCTCACAGTCCTTGATGGCCTATCGCTGCGGGCTGCGGCTGAGCGGCTGGAGATCAGCGCCATGTCGGTGATGCGGGCCCAGAAGAAGGCCATCGCCGCCCTGCGGCAGCAGCTCTCTGGTGGGGGCTGAGGCCCCTTCCCAGCTCTGCGCTGGGCCTGCCTGGCAAAGGCCCATGGAGGGCTGACCGCATCCGTAGGCGGTGGCCCCACTGATGCCGATGGCACCTCCGCAGCTCAGTAGCAACACCGCCCCAATCCTGGCCCTAGTCGGCGCGGAGATCTTTTCGTTGATGGCCTTCGTCGGCGTCTGTGAGGCCCGCGCCACCGACATCGCCCTATGCGATAGCCGCTGGTCGCTTGCCCTGCCGGCCATCGCCCTGGCGGGTCAGTCGGCCGCCACCTACTTCATGGACTCCGGCCGCCCGGGTGCCAGAGGCCCCATGGCGCCGGGCCCTGGTGGTGGCGGCCCCGATGGCGGCATGCCATCGCCTGTGGTGCGCCACCTGCCCCCGCGCAACCGGCTTGGTCAGTTCCGCTCCAACAACGACGAGGACGGGGACGATGCGCTGGCTGCTTGATCTGGCCGTTGCCCTCCTCGCCCTGGGTGCCGTCGAGGCCCTGGTGAAACAGCTGGCCCGGCGGTTCGTGCAGCGCCGGATCCTGGCGGTAGCGCCACTGCTGTTCCGCCAGCTTGATCCACTGCTGGCGGCACTGCTGCAGCGCTGTTCCGGCGCTGAGCTGGAGCAGGTGGTGCGCCAGAAGCTGGAGGCCCTCACCGGCGAGAGCTGGGCCAGAGAAGACCTGGGGCCGCTGTTTGCCCTGTTCGACCCGCGGGCGGCGGCCGATCACGCCCTGGGACAGATGAGTGATGACGCCTTCTCCCGCTGGCTGGAGGGGGCCACCCCTGAGGAACTGGAGCGGTGGCAGCCATGAGCAAGACCGCCAAGCCCAGCAAGCCGCTGGTGCCCACCAGCAACTACGTCAGCCACTACGACCCGGCCAAGAGCCACCACCGCGCCTGGCTGCAGGCGGTGCTCGATCGGCTGGTGGCCCTCCATCCAGCAGCCCTGGCCGAGGGCAGCGAGCTGCGAGACCTGTGGAAGGCAGCGGTCGAAACCAAAGCACCAGAGGCGCAAGTTCCCCAGGCGTGGCCAGAACAACCGGCCACGGTCATAGGCCTCCCGCCAGTCGTTGCCGTCGCACTCCCGCTCGTGAAGGAGTTCGAAGGCTGCCGGCTCACCGCCTACCCCGATCCCGAAACCGGGGCTGAACCCTGGACGATCAGCTGGGGCAGCACCACCTATGCCGATGGCAGCCAGGTGCGCCAGGGCGATCGCATCAGCCAGGAGCTGGCCGACGCGTTGCTGCACACCCGGCTGATGCACGACGCCACAGAGCTGGCTGCGGCGTTGCCGCCGGAGAGCTGGCAGGCGCTGAACGTCAACCAGCGGGCTGCCCTGCTCTCCTTCTCGTACAACTGCGGGCCCTACTGGTTTGGCAGCCCGGGTTACACAACGCTCACCAGGCACCTGCGCAACCAGGCGTGGGAGCAGGTGCCGGCGGCGCTGATGCTCTACGTCAACCCCGGCGGGCCCAGCGAGGCCGGGCTCAGGCGGCGGCGCAAGGCGGAAGCCGCGCTCTGGAATGCCAAGCCTGCGGGAGCGGGCGCGATGCCATCGGCACCGGCGGTGCTCCGCCACCCTAACCCGCTGGTGGGAGTGCCCCGGTTCAATCAGCGCGATTCGGTGCAGCTGGCCCAGCGCGATCGCACCTGTTTTTCGTCGAGCTGCGCCATGCTCCTGGAGGCCATCAAGCCCGGCACCCTCAAGGGCGCCAATGGCGACGACCAGTACCTGGCCGTGGTGCAGCGCTTTGGCGACACCACTGACGCCAGCGCCCAGCTCCGTGCCCTGGCCCATTACGGCGTCACCGCGCGGCTGGTGCAAAACGCCGACTTCAAGCTCCTCGAGCAGCAGATCAACCGGGGCATCCCGGTGCCTTGCGGTTACATCCACCGCGGGCCGGTTGAGCGGCCCACCGGATCGGGCCATTGGCTGATCGTCTACGGCTACACCCCCACGCATGTGGTGGTGAATGATCCCTGGGGAGAGCCGGATCTGGTCCACGGCACCACGCTCAACGCCAAGGGCATGGGGTTGCACTTCTCCCGGCTGAACTTTGGGCGGCGCTGGATGGTCGAGCCGATCGGCGGGGGCGCCTACAGCTATGCCCCCGGCAAGGGCTGGGCGGTGGTGGTAGACAGCATTCGCTGAGGCGTGTCCTGAGAAAAAGCGGCTGCGTTGTGGGGTCGGTGCCGCAGGCCCTTCCATGCTCCGCGCCTCGGCAAGGGTTTCACCAGCCAGCCGGGCTGGGCGTTGGGCTCCGCTGCGCTCCGCCATTCGCTGGTGGCTGGCCCTTGCCTTTCGGCGCGGTTGCAGGGCGGGTCCTGCGTCACCCCTCCTGTGGCTGCTGCCGAGTCCCACCGTGCCTCCCTGTCCTTCCCGTCTGACAACGGCAAAACCGGCCCGATCGCTGTCTCCAGCACCAGCCGGCACACCTGCCCCTCCAGTTGCCCGCTGGCTGGCGATCAGGGCTGCTACGCCGAAGCGGGCTTTCACACCCGGCTGCACTGGGATCGGCTCAGCCGCGGCGAGAGCGGCTTCCCGGCAGCAGCTTTCATCCGCCAGGTGATGGCACTGCCGGCCGGCATCCTCTTCCGCCACTGCGTGGCCGGTGATCAATGGCCTGATCCAGCCGATCCGCTGCGCATCGATCAGGCCCTGTTGCTCCAGCTGGCGCGGGCCACCCGGCATCTGCGAGCCGCCTGGTCGTTCACCCACTTCCCGATGGGGCCCGCCAATCAGGCCACGTTGAAGCTGGCTGCGGCCAAGGGGCTGGTGGTCAATGCCTCCACCGAGTCCCGCTCCAGGGCGGCCGCGTTGGTGCGGCAGGGCATCCCGGCGGTCTGCGTGGTGCCGCCCGATGCGCCAGCGGTGTTCTGGCATGGGGGCGTGCGGTTTGTGGCTTGCCCCGCCAGCCGCAGGGGCCGCAAGGTGCAGTGCATCAGCTGCGGCGGCCGGTTTGGCCGGCCCCTCTGCGCCCAGGCCGAGCGGGGGTTCGTGATCACCTTCCCGGCTCATGGCGCCCGCGCTGCGGCGGCAGCAGCTCACTGCAGCTGAGCGGGCAGGGCCCGATGAGGCTTGCTCCTGTGGGGCTTGACCCCCTGGGTCTTGCTCCGGGCCTCTCCAGTCTGGGGCCTTCCTGCGTCAGGCCCCGGCTGGGATCGGTCCCGTCGCTGCGCCGCTCTCGGCGCCGATTCCATGGCCATGCTTTCTACTGCGGCTTCTTCCTTCTGCCGGATCGCACCGGAAGGTGCGTGTTGCAGGCCGGAAGAGGATCCGTTTCTACTGCTCGAATCGAGCCTCAAGGCGATCGAGCGGATCCTGCAGATGCGGCGGGGGCTGCCGCTGCGCCGTACCTGGATCGAGCAGCCTTATGGAGAAGAGGAGATCACGATCCTGGAGGAGGAGGTGATTCCGGCGATCCAGCAGTGCCTGGCGCGCATCGATGAGCTCGATGGTGAGCTTCAGGCCCAGCAGGATGCCGAGGTGGCGCTGCGGCAAGCTCAGCGCTCCGCAGAGATCGAGCTGGCGATGGCCTGAAGCCCACGGGGGGCTGCGGCCCCCTGCCGCGGCAACAGCGAGCCGCATGCCGGGGAGTCCCTGATCGGATCCAGGACTCCAGGCCGAGATGCAAAGCCCGCTTCAGGGCTGGATGCTGCAACCAAGCAGCCAACCAGTCAACGCGTCACTTGGTGTCATGCCGGTAAAATGCTGATGTTGTTTTTGGTGCACTAAAAAATGGCGGAGCCTTGTTTTTGGGGCTTCGGATGTGTCCCATCCCCCATCGAGCGGGGCGCCGATAGCGGCAGCCCGCATCAAGCGCTGGGATCACGCCAAAGCTGAAGCAACGTCTGGCTCACCACTGAGTTGTCGTAGGCCTGCAGAGGCGTGCTCACAGCCTGCAACCAATCCACCAGGGGCTGCCGGGGCGCATGGACAGCCTGCGCCAGGGGCTGGCTTTGGGTCTGCTGGGGAGAGCCCAAGGGGTCGGGCCAGCTCAGGACCACCCGCTGTCGGTTCGCCGTGATGGCATGGACCGCAGCTTGGGCGGCGCTGTCCTGACGCCAGGCGCGATCTATTGGCAGGCCTTCCTCCTGAATCGGATCAAGGCTGCGCGGGAAACGCACCACGGTCATCGGAAGACCGGGAAGGAGTGCAGCAGCCTCAAGGACGGAGGCTTCTGCAGCGGCCAATGAGGCCCCGAGCACAGTGTGGGTCTGGAGGGCCAGATCACTGCTGAGGAAGACAAAGGGTCCCGTGGGGGTACTGATGACAACCTGCAGCACTTGACGGGTGAGCAGCAGGTTGCGGTGCACGGCATCGCAGGGGTTGGCCTGCGCCAAGGACTGGGAACGTCGCGTTTGACCATGAAACAGCAGGCACCCCTGGCGCTTGCTCAAGGCTGCCTCCAGCGAGGCGCACTCGCGACTGCCGGAAAACGAGCAGAAGTCGAGTTTGGTGTGAGGAGCCTGGAGCTGTTGAAAGTCCTGAAACACCTCATGGGCCTTCCCTAAGTCCGTGAGGTCACTGCAAAGGGCCAGGCTTTTGGGTTGCTCGCGCAACAGTTCGAAGACAAATGGACGGACGACCGGCAGTCCAGCCCCGGTGACAACGGCATGGCGGATCATCATCCTGCACCTCCCACGTCAGGGATGGCTCCGGCTGCACGTCCAGCTACAGGACAGGACAGGGTCGAAGCCAAGAGAAAAAGCATGATTAAGAGAGCAACAGCAAAAGAATGAGTCGCCTCACAAAAGATCTGAGCCCACCACAAAGCCGCTCAACAGCTACAGCAACCTGGGGTTGATCGAGCCTGAACTGACCCCGGCAAGCAGACCAGGTTATGAACATGCAGGATCAGCATATCTGTTACCAAAGGGCCGGAGTTGGAGCGGGTCTATTCGATTTGGCGGGCTTGATCCCAATACCCAGGCAGACCGTCTGTGTGCCCCTAGCTTGAGCGCGACTGTGGTTCATGGTGACGCGAAGCAAGCCTGCACCTTGCGTTGGCGTTTGGCCGCTTTGATGGAAGCCCCGGTGCTGCCGGTGGCGCGCCAAAGCTGCAGTCGTAGAGCATCACGCCACGACGGCCAATGGAGCCACCACTCTTCTTCAGTCATCAATGGGACGCCGGTGGGAACCGGCAAGGCCACAACCTGGCTGCCGCTGCTACCCACAGCCACCTGAGCGGCCCACTGCGCCCGGGGGAAGTGGTGGGGGTCGCTCACCAGCAGCAGCTGGCCTGGGGCGGGCTGCCCCTGCTGCCGGCGTTGCTGCAGCCACTGGGCCAGGGCCACCGCCTGGGTGGCGGTGTCAAAGCCCTGGTGCAGCACCCGCAGCTGGGGGCGGTTGGGGTGGGAGCGGGTGTTGCCCTGGTGGGTGCTCCACTGGGCGGCGGTGGGTTGGCGCGTGGCCAGGCAGGTGATCAGCAGGATCGGTTCGCCGCTGCGGCCCTGGCGTTGCAGGGCCCAATCCAGGCGGTGGTAGCCATCGAGTACCACCAGCCAGGGATCCCCAGCCGCGGGCCAGAGGCGTGGCCGCAGGAGCGGCCAGGCCAGCCACAGCAAGGCCGTGGCCCCTGCCAGGGCCAGCCACGACGGCCTGGGCGGAGGGTTCCGGTTCACCAGGAGCGGTAGAGGGTGCGGCCGAGGGCTTCCCGCAGGGCGCGGCTGCTGCGCTCGAGGCCATCGGCCGAAGGAATCCAATTGAGGAGGTTGGCCGCGGGGTGGCCGGCCCAGGCGCCGCTGGCCTGGAAGTCCACCGGATAGGGCAGCACCTGCAGGCCCTGGCGCTCAAACAGGCGCCGGGCGCGGGGCAGGTGGAAGGCGGAGGTCACAAGCACCACGCGGCTGCCGGCGGGGAGCTGGGCGGCGATGGCGCGGGCCTCCTCTGCGGTGTTGCGCACCCGGCCGGTGGTGGCCAGATCGGCGGCGGGAAGGCCCAGCTCCAGGGCCTGCTGGCGCAGTACCTCGCCTTCCGGGGGCAGCTGGGGCTGCAGGGGCCACCAGCCGCCGGTGAAGATCAGGCGGGGGCGCTGGCCCTGGCGGCGCAGCTCTTGGTACGCCTCGATCCCCCCGAAGAAGCGATCGGCGTCTACCCATTCACTGGTGCGGGCCGGGCCTGGGGCGGCGTGGCGACCGCCGCCCAGCACCACCACCGCCGCCGGTGCTTGGCTCACCCGGGCAGTGGCTTCTCGGGCAGGGCCGAGCAGGGCGGTGGCCGTCTGCCGCTGGTAGGGGCGCTCCAGCCAGCGCCACAGGCCCTCGGCCACCAGCGGCGTGGCGAACACCCAGAGGAGCGCCAGGGCGGCCAGAGCAGGCCAGCGCGTGCCGCGCACCGCGCCCCAGAGCAGCAACAGCAGCGCCAGCCCCAGGGGCAGCACCAGCAGGGGCAGCAGCTTGCTGAGCAGAAACATCAGATCAGCCCCATCGCTTCAGCCCCACTCGGCCAGCCAGGCCTGCCACATCAGCACGGCCCAGAGCTGGGGGGTGTGGTCGGCGCCGGCGAGGTGCTTGCGCCAGAGGCGCTGGATCGGCTGGGGCTGGAGATAGCCCTGGCGGTGGAGCAGGGCGGGGTCGAGCAGGTCGTCGGCCCATTGGCGCAGGGGGCCGCGCAGCCAGGCGCCGATCGGCATCGCAAAGCCGGCCTTGGGGCGCTCGATCAGGTGGCGGGGCACGTGGCGATCGAGCAGCTGGTGCAGGGCCCATTTGCCTGTGCCGCCGCGCACTTTCATGGCAAGCGGCAGGCGCCAGGCGGCGGCGGCCACGCGGTGGTCGAGGAAGGGGGCGCGGGTTTCCAGGCCCACCGCCATCGCGGCCCGATCCACCTTCACCAGGATGTCGGCCGGGAGATAGGTGAGGGCATCGGCGAGCATCAGCCGCTCGGCCGGGCTGGGGGCCGGCGGCAGGGGCTGGGCGCCCGCCAGAACAACACCGCCACCTGCAGCCGTGACATCAGCGCTCTGCAAGTGGGGTTGCAGCAGGGCGGCGGGATCGGCCCACACGCTGGTGAGGCTGGCCTGGAGCTCCTCCAGGGAGCCGGCGGCGCGGATGGCGGCGGCCAGCTTGCGCTGCTTGTCACGGGCCAGGCCGCTGGCTGAGACGGGCAGCTGCTCGAGGGCGCGGCCCAGGCCGCGCCGGGCCAGGGGCGGCAGCGGGCCGAGGCGCCGGTGCAGGGTTGGAATCAGGCGGTGGCGGTTGTACCCCCCGAAGAGCTCATCGCCGCCATCGCCGGACAGCGCCACTGTGAGGCCGTTGCGGCGGGCCTCTCGGCACACCAGATGGGTGGGCAGCTGGGAGGAATCGGCGAAGGGTTCGCTGTAGATCCGCGCCAGGGAGGGGATCAGGGCGCGGGCATCGGCGGCGGTGAGGGCTACCTCGGTGTGGTCGGTGCCGAGGTGGGCAGCCACGGCGGCTGCGTATGGAGCTTCGTTGAAGCCGGCGGCACCAGCGCCGCTGTCGGGGAAGGCGATGGTGAAGCTGCGCACCGGCCGGCTGCTGGCGGCCTGGAGCAGGGCGGTGATCAGCGACGAATCGATGCCGCCGGAGAGGAAGGCGCCGAGGGGCACATCGGCGATCGCCTGCTCAGCCACGGCCTGCTGCAGGGCATCCTCCAGGGCCGTGAGCGCCTCAGCCTCGGAGACAGCGCCAGGAACCAGCGGGGAACCCGGCTCGCAGCCAACCGCTGGGGCCGAGCCCTGCTGGAGGGCGATGCCGGCTGCTGCTGCACTGGCATCCCACCAGGGCCGGGACTGGGGGAGCTGCTGGGGCGCCTGGCCGCTGGCGGATGCGGGGATGGCCACCAGGTGGCCGGGGGGCAGTTGCTGCAGGCCGGCCTGGATGCAGAGGGGGGCGGGGATGCAGCCGAGGCGGAAGAAAGCGGCCAGGGCGCGCGGATCCGGCGTGGGGACAGCGGCGCCGGGGAGGGCGCGCAGGGCGGCGAGCTCGGAGCCGAAGGCCAGGGCGCGGTTCACATGGCCTGCTGCTGCGCCGCCGGTTTGCTCGATCCAGCCCCAGTAGAGCGGTTTCTCCCCGAAGCGATCGCGGGCCAGCCAGAGCACCCGCTCACGCCGATCTCACAGGGCGATGGCGGCCATGCCGGCGCTGCGCTGCATAGTGGCCTCCAGGCCCCAGGCCTCGATGGCCGCCAGCAGGGTTTCGGTGTCGGCGTGGCCGCGCCAGGGGCGCTGCAGCCGGCCGGAGTGCTCCAGTTCGCGGCGCAGCTCCAGGTGGTTGTAGATCTCGCCGTTGAAGGCGATCACGTAGCGCCCCGTGGCGCTGGCCATGGGCTGGTGGCCGGCCGGGGAGAGATCGAGGATGGCGAGGCGCCGGTGGGCCAGGGCCAGGCCGGCGGAGGGATCACACCACAAGCCGGCGTCATCGGGGCCGCGATGGGCGATGGCATTCGCCATGGCGCGGGCCTGGGCCTGCAGCGTTTCAGCTGGGGTGGGTTGGGGGAGCCAGAGGCCCGCGAGGCCGCACATTCAGGAGTTCAGCCGATGAACGGCGCAGATGTGTCGAGCAACAGCAGGGCTGCCTTCAGCGACCTGCGGAGCGCTCTGTTTGAAGCTCATCTTCGTGTTCAGCGACATGCCCTGGATGGGGGTGGCAAGGATGCTCACGTGGACAAGCAACACGGGGGAGAGCTCAGGGCGCTGCGACAGGAGGCTTGCTGCCAGGCCTTCCTATACCTCTTACAAAGATGGGTCCCATCGACTGGCTGCGCCAGGGGCATGTGGATGCGGTGCTTGCAGAAGCCCGCCAGGTTGGTCGTGGTCAGAATTGATCCCTCCCTCGAGGGAGCATCAGCCCAGATGTTCAAGCCCTGTTAGCAGGGGAACGGCTGCTGAGGATCTACAGACCAGATCCGCAGGTTGCCTGCGGAGAGGGGCAGATCATCAACCGCGTCAGACACCCAGCACCTCGCACCAGCGTTGGAGCACAACATCGGCGGCGAAGCGCTGGCGCACCCCGGGAGCCCGGGCCGCCAGGGTGGCGCGTTGGGAGGGATCGGCCATGAGCTGATCCAGGCCAGTGGCCAGGGACTCGATGGAACCGGCTGGCACCAACAGACCATTGACGCCGTGCTCGATCAACTCGCGGGGCCCAGTGGGGCAGTCGGCGGCGAGGCAGGCGCAGCCAGCGGCCATGGCCTCGAGCAGCACGTTGGGGATGCCCTCGAAGCGGGAGCTGAGCACAAAGCAATCAGCGCGGGCGTACCAGGCAGCCATGTCGGCCACCGGGCCCACGACGTGCACGCGGGTGGCAAGGCCGGCGGCGTGGGCGCGGCGGTGGAGGGTGGCGGCGCTGAGCCCCGCCTCGATGCGCTGGGGATCCAGCCCCACGATCGCCAGATCCCAATCGGGATGGCGGGGAGCGATGGCCTCAAAGGCCTCGAGCAGCAGATCGAATCCCTTCTGGTGGGGCTTGGTGCCAGCGGCCAACAGCAGCAGCCGGCCGGCAGGGATGCAATCCTGTGGCCCAAGCTGGCGGATCGGAGGTGCTGCTCCAGCTGGCGATGGGCGCAGCACGGGCAAGGGGTGCTGCACGGCATTGGGGATCACGGCCAGGCGGCGACAGGCGGCGTGGCGGTGGAACCAGGCGGCGATCGGCTCGGTTTGCACCACCTGGGCCGCAGCGCAGCGGTAGAACAGCCGGCGCAGTAGGTCCAGCCCCCAGGGCAGCTGCCGCCGCCAGGGGGCATTGCGTTCCGTCACCACCACCCGCAGCGGCAGGCCGATGCAGGCCAGCACGGTTTTGACGGACGCGTGGGGCATGAACGCCAGGGCCACATCGACGCGCTCCCGTTGCAGCAGGCGGCGCAGGGGCCGCAAGGAGGCGCCGTGGCCCAGATATTTCCCGAAGGGCCTCCAGCCCCAGTGCCAGGGCTGAGGACCGAGCACATGGCGCTCCAGGCCAGCGGGCAGGGCGTAGACATCGGACTCCGGCGCCAGCTGGGTGAGCAGCAGAACGCGGTCGCCGCAACGCTGCAGGCTGACGGCCAGCCAGAGCGCAACGCGTTCGGCACCGCCGAGGCCGAGGCTGGGGATCACGATGGCCGCGGTGGCGGCAGGCCTGGCGAGAGGATCGCCCGGGGCAGGAAGGATCAATCCCGTGGGTCAGTGCGGTGTTGTGCTTACGAGAGGATCAGCGGCCTCGCTGCAGCCACGGCCACAGACGGGGGCGGAGCAAATGGGGGCGAAGCAAACGGGGGCGCAGGTGGAGGATGCGGGGCCTGGCCTCTTCGGGACTGTGGCGCCAGAGCCAGAGGGTTTTGCGGTAGCGGATGTTGTATTCGGGCGGCAGGGTGGCGATGCGTAGGTCTGACTGCCAGAGCAGTTCACGCAGGGTGACCTGGTCTTTGCGGAAGCCGGCCTGGCGGTAGTGGTGGGGCCAGGCCTTGAGCAGGGCCTGGGTGGCGGGATTGCGGCGCCAGGCGATCACGCCACTGTTGAACTGGGGGAAGGCATCGGGCAGGACTTGGCGCCACACGGCCTGGGTGGCGGGGCGGTTGCGGGCATGGGCGTGGGCCAGGGCGATGTCAAAACGATCGAGCAGGGCGAACACGTCGCGTACATCGGCCACCAGGCGGGTGTCGGCGTCGAGATAAAGCGTGCGGGTGAAGGGCGAATGGGCCAGGGCATCCACCTTGGAGCGGCGGTGGGAATCGGCCAGGGGGATCACGTCATCCACGCAAGCCGTAGGCCCGCACTGCCCCGCCAGCACCTGGCAGCCCTCGGCATCACTGAACAGCACCACCGGCAGGCCCGGGCAGTGGCGCCGCACCGAGCGGGCGGCCTGCAGGGCGAGCGCGCGGTGATGAACGCCAGTGGCGACCAACACCACTCCAAGGCTTTCAGCAGCGGCAGGGTTCATGGCACCACCCATTGCCGCAGAGCGGCGTAGAGCGCTTCTGGATCCTGGCCCTGACGCACCCAGGCGATCATCCGGGCCAGCTGATACGGAGCGGTGCGGCGGGGCTGGGAGTGCCGCAGCTCCGGCCGGCGGCAGTCGGGCAAGGGTCTGCCCACATGGCGTGCCAGGGCATGCAGGCCTGCGTCGCTGGCGAGGAAGGCGTCGTAGTCGAGCAGCAGCAGCTGGGGGTGGCGCTGCTGGATCGCCTGCAGTTCGCGGTTGTGCACCAGCCACACGCTGAGGCACCGCCAGAGCAGGCGCCAGAGGCTGCGCGGCCGAAACAGCAAACCATCCCCCCGGTAGTGGGCAAATACGGCCGCGGGATGGCGCACGATGCCCACAAGGCAGGGGCTGTTGAGCAGGGGCTCCCAGAGGGCGCGGTAGGTGAGCAGGGTGCGCGGATCTTTGAAGCCCCAGGCCGGAGCCTGGCGGGAGGTGGTGGCGGTGAGGGCCGCGAGCAGGTGACGGGCAGCGGCTTGGTGTTGAGGCTGCAACTGGGCTGGGGAGAGCGGAGCCGCGATGCTGAGACTGTGGGCATGACCCATCGCCAGCACAGCTTTGTTGAGGGCACGGGTGCTGGCGCGCTCCACGGTGGGGCCTTGGGCGTTGCCCTCCACCATGGCGATCCCGGCGCCGTGGAGGGTTGCGGCGATCAGGCTGGTGCCGGATTTGTGCATGCCAAGCACGACCAGAAGAGATCCGCCTGAACTCAGCGAGGAGCACTGGATGGCGGGGTGGGCTGCGGCCTCACATCCGTCCTTGCATGGCGTAGAGCAGGGTGGCGGCGGTCTCGCGCAGGGCGAGGCGGTTCTGATCGTGGGCGGAGAGGGTTGGCTGGGCAGCGATCGGCACCACGGCGAGCTGCTGGTGGCGGAAGGCCTGGGCGGAGCGGGGCAGCTGCCAGCGGTCGGTGATCAGCAGCACGGGGGCACCGGGATGGTGCTGCTGCAGCCAGCGCTGGGTAACGGTGGCGTTCTCCCAGGTGGTGCGCGCGCAGCTGTCGCCGGCGATGCGGGCCGGTTCAACACCGAGGGCCAGCAGGCGCTCGGCCGATGCGGGCGCATCGCCGGACACGTACACCGCAGCGGCCCGGTGCTGGGCGAGCAGGCTGGCGGCCTCAGCGGTGGTGGCAGCGGCGATCGTGTCGCCTCGGCCTGGGATCACCACCACCGGCAGGGGCTGGCCGGATGGTCCGGGCGCAGCCAAGACGGCAGGGTCGGGCTGCAAGTTCTGCAGCCAGGCGGTGAGCAGGGCGGTGCTCGCGCTGCTGTAGAGCGTGCTCAGGGCCAAGGGCACCAGCAGCACCAGCAGGCTGCGCTGCCACAGGGGCCAGGGCAGCCGCCAGCTGATCAGGGCACTCAGCAGACCGATCAGCGACAGCAACAGGGCTGGGGTGTGCAGCAGCTGCAGCAGGGCTTCTCGCAGACCAAACCAGGCGAGCGGCTGCGGCGGGCAGTGCTGCCAGGCCACCTCAGCGGGCAGGGCAGGCTGGGGCAGGGCGCCGGGGTGCAGCTCAGTAAGCATTGAGTGAGCGCAGGCGCAGGAGGGTTTTGATCAGGATCTTGATGTCGAGCTTGAGGCTCCAGTCGCGCTGGTAGCGGAGGTCGGCATCGACGCGGCGGGCCATGGCCTCGAGGGTGCTGGTTTCGCCGCGCCAGCCCTCCACCTGGGCCAGGCCGGTGATGCCGGGCTTGGCGGCGTGGCGCTGCATGTAGCCGGGGATGAGCTGGCGGTATTGCTCGTTGTGGTCCACGGCGTGGGGGCGTGGGCCCACCAGGCTCATGTCGCCGCGCAGCACATTGAACAGCTGGGGTAGTTCATCGAGGCTCCAGCGTCGCAGCACGCGGCCCACGGGGGTGACGCGGGGATCATCGCGGGTGGCCTGGCGCAGGCCGGGCTGGTCGCCGGCCTCGAGCACGCGCATGGTGCGGAACTTGTAGATGCGGAAGCGGCGGCCGTCGAGGCCGTAGCGGTCTTGCGCGAACAGGATCGGGCCGGGGCTGGAGAGGGCCACGGCCAGGGCGATGGCCAGCAGCAGGGGGCTGATCAGCACCAGGCCCACGCTGGTGAGGAGCAGGTCGAAGCCGCGTTTGAGCTGGCAATCGAGCAGGGAGCGCTCGGAGCCCCAGAGCTCGATGCAGGGCTGCTCACCGATCGCATCCACCGAAAAGCGCATCGCCCGCTGGGCCCATTGGGGGGCGTAGATCACGGGCACCGAGGTATCGCCAAAGAGGCGCAGCACCTGTTCCATGCCAATCCCATCACGGGTGATGTGACTGAAGACAATGCGATCGACAGCATTGCGCTCCAACCAATGGCGCATGTCGTTGATGCCACCCCTGCAGAGTGGCAGGTGCTGGCTGGGGAGCATGGATCGTGGCGGAACCGGTGAAAACCAGGCCACAAGGCGCAGGCCCATCCAGGGGTTTTGCTGAAGCTGGCCCGCGAAGGCAAGGGCCGCCTCGGGGGTGCCCCAGTACACGATCGTGCGCTGGTTACCGCCCTGGCTGCGATGCCAGCGCAGCAGCTTGCGCAGGCCCACGTGGTTGGCCAGCAGGACCAACCAGGAGACGAGTGCCCAGATGCTGGTGTCCACCCGGGAAACGGTGGCGGTGGTCTTGGTGAAGAAGGTGATCAGCAGCAGGGTGGTGATCACCAGCAACCAGCCACTGGTGACGCGGCGTGCCAGCAGAAGCAGACTCTTCTGGCGATAGCTGGCGTAGAGGCCGGCGCGCGGCAGCAGCACCACGGTGGTGAGGGCCACCCACAGCCAACCGGGCAAGCCCAGGGCGGCAGGGAGGGCGCTGCGCTGCAGCAGCAGGAAGAGAGCAACCACCACCAGCGGATCACAGAGCCGCTGCAGGCGGGTGAGATCGGCACTGTGCAAACGCAGACCACCACCAAGACGGGGGGTTACGGCCAAGCTGGGGATGCGCATGCAAGGGATCGACAACCGGGGTGAGGGGGGAGCCGGGATGAAGGCAGCACTGAAACGGCTGCTGGCGCGGCTGCGGCTGGTGTGGCTGGCGGCCGTGCTTTACGAGGGCTGGCGCCGGCTGGTGCGGCCGCACACGCACGGCGCCCTGGTGGCGATCTGGTGCGGCGAGCAGCTGCTGCTGGTGGAAACCAGCTACCGGCGCAGCTGGGGGCTGCCGGGGGGCGGCATCGGCCGGGGCGAAACGGCGCGGCAGGCGGCGGTGCGGGAGCTGGCCGAGGAGCTGGGGCTGCGGGTGGCGCCGGAGCAGCTGCGCGATCCGTGGACGATCACCGAGCGCACAGCCGGCGGGCTGAATACGGTGACGATTTTTGCCCTGCACGCTGGGGAGCGACCGGCCGTCGCAGTGGACGGGCTGGAGATCGTGGCCTGCCATTGGCTGGGGCGGCAGGAGGCCCTGGCGCAGGTGCTGCCCAGCCATGTGCGCCAGTATCTGCTCACCGCCGGCCAGGCGATCGGCCAGGCTGGAGGGGTTGGGGCAGCGGAGTAAACGGTGCGGGTGCTGGTGTATGGGCTGAACTATGCCCCTGAGCCGGTGGGGATCGGCAAGTACAGCGGTGAACTGGCCGAATGGCTGGCGGCGCGGGGGCACCAGGTGCGGGTGGTGACGGCGGTGCCCTACTTCCCGCAGTGGCGGGCGGTGGGCAACCGCTACCGGCGCGAGCGGCGGGCGGGGGTGGAGCTGTGGCGCTGCCCGCTGTGGGTGCCGCGCCGGCCCACGGGGCTGACGCGGCTGCTGCACCTGCTGAGCTTTGCGCTCAGCAGCCTGCCGGTGCTGCTGGGGCAGGTGCGCTGGCGGCCGCAAGTGGTGCTCACGGTGGCACCGGCCTTCTTCTGCGCGCCGGGGGCACTGCTGCTCGGTCGCCTGGGCGGCCAGGGCACCCGCACCTGGCTGCACATTCAGGACTTCGAGCTGGACGCGGCCTTCGCGCTGGGGCTGCTGCAGGGGCGGTGGCTGCGGGGGCTGGCAGAGAGCTGGGAGCGGCGCACGCTGCGGGGGTTTGCGCGGGTGAGCACGATCAGCGGCGCGATGCG
This sequence comes from Cyanobium sp. Aljojuca 7D2, assembly GCF_024346415.1. Lineage (NCBI taxonomy): Bacteria > Bacillati > Cyanobacteriota > Cyanophyceae > Synechococcales > Prochlorococcaceae > Cyanobium > Cyanobium sp. Aljojuca 7D2. Next base: position 23,602 of record NZ_JAGQCX010000003.1, on the reverse strand, counting down.
GCAGCGGGCGCTGGATAAGGGGGTGACTGGCGAGCGTGCGCTGCTGCTGCCCAACTGGGTGGACCTGGCGGCGATCCGGCCCCAGAACGCGGCGGAGCGGGCCGCCAATCCCTACCGGCGCGAGCTGGGCCTCAGCGCCGAGCAGCTGGTGCTGCTGTATTCGGGTTCGATGAACCGCAAGCAGGGGCTGGAGCTGCTGGTGGACGTGATCCGCGAGCTGGGGAATCTGCCGCAGCTGGTGTGGCTGCTGGCGGGGGAGGGGCCCAGCAAAGCAGAGCTGGCGGCGGCCACGGCGGGGCTGGCCAACGTGCGGCTGCTGCCGCTGCAGCCGGCGGAGCGGCTGCACGACTGGCTCAACCTGGCGGATGTGCACCTGCTGCCGCAGCGGGCGGGGGCGGCGGATCTGGTGCTGCCCTCGAAACTGCTGGGGATCCTGGCCAGCGGCCGGCCGGTGGTGGCCAGCTCGCCGGCGGCCAGCGAACTGGGCCAGCTGGCGGAGCAGGCGGGGCTGCGGGTGGAGCCGGAGGATCCGGCCGCCTTTGCGGCGGCCGTGCGCCAGCTGGTGGGCGACGGGGCACTGCGGCAGCGGCTGGGGGCGCAGGCGCGGCAGCTGGTGGAGCAGCGCTACGGGCGCGAGGCGGTGCTGGGGGAGATGGAGGGGGAGCTGCAGCGGCTTGCTAGCCGGGGGCGATGAAGGCGCGGGGCTTACTCACAGGCTGACCCGCCCCACCCGCAAGGGTGCCGCGGTGCGGCAGCGCTGCTGCACGAAGGGCAGGTCGCGGATCCAGAGCTGGTTGTGGCCGGAGCCGGGCTGGTTGTGACCGGAGCCTGCCTGGGTGGCGCCGCTGAGGGGCTGGAGCTGGCGGGTGAAGGGGTCGTAGACGTAGCGGGAGAAGCCGGCGTCGGCCATGGTGGCCTGCAGGGCGGGAGTGTCGGCCTCCAGCAGCACGGCCCGGAGCTCCGGATTGTGCAGGGCGTGGGCGGCGCCCTGGAGCACCTGGGGCTCGAAGCCCTCCACGTCCACTTTCCAGAGCAGCGGGGCGGGGGTGCCGGTGAGCAGCTGGTCGACCGTGGTGACAGGCACCTCCACCGTGGCTTCCAACGTGTTTTTTGCGGTGGCGAGCGAAGAGCCCGTGACCACACGGTTCATGGGGCCGCGGTCGGCGGTGAAGCGCAGGCTGCCTGGCTCGGCGCCGACGGCCTGGCAGTGGCTGGTGACCAGCGCGTGGAGGTTGTTGAGGCGCAGGTTGCGCTGGAGGCTGGCGTAGGTGGCCGGGATGGGCTCCAGGGTGATGCTGTGGGCCCGGGCGACGCCGCTGGCGAGGGCATGTCGGCGGCTTCGTGGAGGCCGCAGTACACGATCATGGTGGTGACGATCCAGGGGCCGACCACAGACATCTCCAGCAGGCGGGCGCCCAACTGCCAGCGCAGGAAGCGAAGCACCGTGCCGAGCAGATCGCGGCCGGCGATGGGATAAGCAAAGATAGCAACAAATATGGCATTTTGAATATGACTACCGCATCATCAACGTCTAGATACCTGGATGTTTGACAAACAAACCTACGCAAAACATTACAGAATCGAGGAGGCGCGGGGCCTAGAGGAACTGAATAGGGGCTTGATGCGTAATAATATATTTGCGAACGAGTGCGGAAAGAAACATCTAGGCCCTAATGAGAATCATTTACATACCTATACAAGCGAAGACATGCCCGTGGCACGAGAGCCTGTAGCAATCAACTGACAAAGCAAAATCTTGCAAGGAAGAATATCAAAAAATTTTAATTGACAGAGATTACGATTGCCAGCTGACAATATTAAGCACCTAGGCCAACCAAATGCACTAGCTCAAAGCCTGCGTCCTTCCTAATGAATATGAAGTTCTCTCCGCATATATAAGAGTCGCCGTGAATTCCAAGCTCCAGAAATTTTGCCATAATTTTTTGAAAAGATCCCGGCCGATCATTGTCCGGCATTTCCATAATAAATTCATTTACAAGCTTCATCCAGTTTAGAGAACCGCTGCAGAAGACATATTCTTCTGCCCCTTCAATGTCGATTTTGAAAATATCTATATGCCTTCCTTGAAAGCCGAACTTATTTAATAGCCTATCAACAGTAAATGACTGTACGGTCTCTTCAGGGCAACTGCGAGTGTTGGGAAAATCAGACTGCGCAAGTCGAAATGACTCAAAACTATCTCCCTTCTGTAATTGAAGAAAACCATCTTCATGCCACAATGCACCGTGAATAGGATGCACCATTGGATCAGCCGTGAAATTATCGCGCAAGAGCTCATAATTTCTTGCAGACGCTTCAATTGCAACTATTTCTGCGGAGGGATGAAAGTATCTAAATCTTAATGTTTCATCTCCAATGTTTGCGCCAACATCAAAGACTAAACCTGCATTGCCCTTGATGTGATATCCAAGCTTATACAAATGACTCATTACCCCTTTGTCAGCGCGTGGGTAAAAACAAAATGGCGCAGAGCAACGCTCAACAAGAATCGAACGCTTTTTGTCACCCCCAGCCGCAAGATAACTGAAGATTTTTAGCGAATTGACAAGACCAACCTGGTTGGTGGACTCAACAAAACGATCAAAGACCTGAATTGCCCTAGAGAGCTTCCGAATAACTTTTGCTTTCATAGTTGGGAACTAATGCTATAGTCAGAACATGCAACAAAAACCGGAAAGGGAAAGAGATCAATGGAATAAAGATTTAGATTATCGGCAAAAACAATAAGACCATGCCTGCAAGGGCGTAATTTAGCGTAAGCGGGAAGGGCGAAGACAGAATCAGTACAAAAACATTACTCAGGAAGAAAAGACAGAGACTCCCCCTGCTTGTGGACAATGAGCCGTATCTGGCAAGATATAATTCCTAGAGCATCCACAGCAGGCAAACGCATCAAGACCGACTGATCACACGCTAGCCCGGCCCACCCGCACGGGTACCGCGGTGCGGCATCGCTTTTGCACGAAGGACAGGTCGCGGATCCAGAGCTGGTTGTGGCCGGAGCCGGCCTGGGTGGCGGCGCTGAGGGGCTGGAGCTGGCGGCTGAAGGGGTCGTAGGCGTAAGCGGGAGAAACCGGCGTCGGACATGACGGCCTGGAGGGCGGGGGTGTCGGCTTCCAGCAGCACGGCTTTGAGCTCCGGGTTGTGCAGGGCCTGGGCGGCGCCCTGGAGCACCTGGGGCTCGAAGCCCTCCACGTCCACCTTCCAGAGCAGGGGGGCGGGGATGCCGGTGAGCAGCTGGTCGACCGTGGTGACGGGCACCTCCACCGTGGCTTCCAACGTGTTTGCCGCGGTGGGGAGAGAGGAGCCCGTGACCACACGGTTCATCGGGCCGCGGTCGGCGGTGAAGCGCAGGCTGCCCGGCTCGGCGCCGACGGCCTGGCAGTGGCTGGTGACCAGCGCGTGGAGGTTGTTGAGGCGCAGGTTGCGCTGGAGGCTGGCGTAGGTGGCCGGGATGGGCTCCAGGGTGATGCTGTGGGCCTGGGCGACGCCGCTGGCGAGGATCGTGTAGGTGCCCACGTTGGCGCCGATGTCGAGGAAGCGGTCATCGGGCCGAAGCAAGTGCAAAGCGAAGGCCATGTCTACGGGCTCCATTAGCCCGCAGTACAGGTTCATGGTGGCGGCATGCATGCCACGTTCCACCACAAGCGATGTACCTCCAATCCAAGGAGCAATCACTGGCATAGCCAGCAGCCGGGTAGCGATTTGCCAGCGAACAAAACGGCTGACCGTGCCGGGCAGATCGCGACTGGCGAGGGGATGCCGTTGCCAAAAGCGAAACAGTGACAGCAATCCGGAGGCTTTTTTCATGTCATTTGCTCAAATCCAAATTGAAAACACAAGTCAAAGCATCATCATGTTTTAACAAACTATAATCAGTCGCAACGAGCAAAGTTGCGTCGGCAGCAAACGACGTCTCGTTGTGGAGGAATGAAGCTAACAGGGTTCCAGGCCATCAGCCGGGCAAACACACCGTAATCACTGAACTCCCAAGACAAAAAGGGCGCAATGAGAAAATGCATGCAATCTGCAACGGGAGACGAAGTAAAGAATTACGGCCGGTAGCACTCCATTCCTAGATGCCCTTCCCATCGCCCTTTGCTTTCCACGAGGCTGAACATTGGATCGGGGCTGTCGCCAAAGCAGGCTCGGCGTATCCCCTCAAAACCAGCCTTGACAAGCTCGGCGCGATTCGAATCCTCATCCCATAACCAAAAATGGGCTGAATTGCCGAAGAACGACATGACAAAGCCCTTTACCCCTTTGGATCGACTCACCACACCAAGACCAGATTCCTTCATGAATTCATTGGCATCAAGGCGCCCAGTAACGTAATCACGAGCGATCTGATTGAGATCTGGAAATACAAATCTGAAGATCCCACCTGGCGCGAGCATGGAAAAGGAATGCTTCAGGGCGAGCAGACAATCCCTATATGACAAATGCTCGAGAACATGGGAGCAATAAACACCTTTAGCGGTACCTGGATTCACAAGAGGGCCCTTGGTAATATCTCCATACATAACGTTGAGAGGAAAACGCGTGGGATTCTTGTAGACCAAACGGCCAAACAATGGCATTCGCTCAAGTCTCAGCGTAGGGCTCGCGTCAAAATTCAAGAATTCCTTGGGAGCAGGGCCCGCATACGAGCCACCATAGTGAATGTATCTTTGCTGAGCGGGTGGCATGGAGTTCATCGGAGCCAAAAGAATTTCACCGAAACAGATTGGACGGCATGCCGCAAAAGAAGGGCGGACTACGAATACGATAGCAGTACAAAAGACTGCCATTAACGCATCGCACAAGATCCAAATGACACCAAAGCGGCAATGCATGCAGGGTCCGGACTGCGATAATCTTGTTTAGTTAAATATATTTATAGCAGACAATGTCAGCGCCTGCTCGATCGCCTGGGCCAGGCAGGCCTGGCCTACGGAGATATAAAGTTAGGTGCTATTGTTTAAGAGGCTGTCGATCAGCCCACAGGTGCAGGCTGGCGCTCGAACAAAAAGTCTGCCTGAATGGCAAGGCCATCAGGGTTGTAATGAGCGTTATAGATGCCTTTGATGAGGTAGCCCCGCGAAGCCAGCCAGGAAATCACGGCAGGAGCCAACTGCTGGCCTGAGTAGAGCTCTACGAAGGAACACTCGCAAAAGATGGTAGTGAAACGATTCAGCAGGCTTTCACATCCCTGCAACGCCTCATATTCAAAGCCTTGTACGTCTATTTTGAGCAGTGATCGGTTAACGATATCGTCAGCCTGCAGGAACACTGAAAGTGGAGCGACCGCTACGGATGTTCTGCCGACTTCGGCAGTGCCTGAAAACGTCTGGGCCTGCAGCTCGGAAATGGGCAGCAACGACGAAGAGTCGTCGCGGGCAGAGATGTGAATCGGAACATTGCCTTGCTCGGGCCCGATTGCGGATTGAAACAGGGTTACCCGTTCATCGGATGCGAAAACGCTGCGATAGGTTTGAGCTGGTGATGGCAGAGGCTCAAAGGAGATGATCCTGGCGGTTGGGTTGTAATGCCTTGCAAGCAAGGAAAACTGGCCTCGATTGGCACCGATATCAACAACCAGGTCCAGGATGCCGAGCAACTTCAAAACAGACTCGTGCTCAACAGATGCTGCAACGCGATGCTGTCGGAGAGACCTACGCCATAAAGGCACCTGAAGAACGCGAGCCAGCTTGCCCGCTTTACCCAGCAAGATGCTCAAGTTGTCTCCCCCGTGGCAAGGCCGCCAGCAAGAACACGAGGATTGCCACGAGAGCTGCGAGCAATCACAGCCTCATATTGCTTGGTCAGCTCCTCCACTATGGGAGGCCAGGTGTACTGGGATTCCACAAGCCGCCGACCAGCAAGCCCCATGGCATGGCGGCGCCTTGGATCGGTGAGAAGTGCTTGCAGAGCTTGAGCAACTTCAGCAACGTCACAGCGCGTGACGATGCCCGCATCAGCACCCGAAACCTCGGCGTGAATGTTGACTTGATCGGAGATAACGACGGGTAGTGAGCATGCCAAGGCCTCAATCACCGTCATCCCGAAGTTTTCGGTGTAGGAAGGCAAGGCGAACACATCAGCATCAACATAGGCTTTCAACGTGTCGTCACCTTCCAGCGCACCAATGAAATGGACAGAGGAGCCAAGTCCGCGTTCCTGCACCCAGCCGCGAACCTGGTGGCCATAATTGTCATTCTCTGGCCCTGCAATCACAAGCTGAACATCAGGAGTACTGCGCCGTAATGCATCAAATGCAGGAATCAACAGATCCAAGCCTTTCTTGAAGTGCAGCCGGCCCAGAAACAGCACAAGCGGCTGATCCGCCAAGCCCAAGCGAGCTCGCAACCAGCCCGACGGTGGGAGTTGCTGGTAGCGACTCCAATCAAGGCCATTGGGGATAACGAAGGATGGAGCACGAAGATTCAGAAATGCGGTGCGCTCTCGTTCCTCGATCGCGGTAAAGTGAATGGCTGATGCTCCGTTGAGGTTTGGCAGATCAAAACAACGTTCATAGATTCGCTTGAAGGCGAGCTTGCCCACTGAACTTCTTGCGTAGAGATATGGATCGAGCGAACCATGGGGCCTAATTATATATGGCTTCTTGCACTTCTTTGCTTGATAGGCAGCAAAGCTAACGGGGAATCGGTAGAGGCCATGGATTTCGATCAGATCAAACGCATGCATCTCTTTCTGCAACCAGCGTGCCATGCCGAGAGACACGAGTAGTGGTACGTATTGCACGCTAAAGCTTTGTACATGAATTGGCACTGGAAATGCCTTTTCAAAGTAGCAAATTGGCAAGCAGCGATCAGCCGGGTAATCTCGATCTGTGGTGCAGATTGTAACGGAGTGTCCAGCGGCCACCTGCGCTTTCGCTAGATCCTGGAGGACACGGGTGGGGCCTCCGGCAGAGGGCGCCAGCGTTGAGGCAATGTGCAATAGGCGAAGTGGTTTCATTTAATACATGGCATTTAGTGGGTGTTGAGGGTAGAAAGTACGCAATATGATTCAATCCAATGGATGAATGCTACCAGCACTAACGGCGGTTAGACTCAAACGCTATTGCTCATAGATCAGGCACCCAGTTATAGGCCAAGGGTCTAGGGCAAGGATGAAGAAGGAGTGAAGCACCACCACGCCATGGAGAGATGGGATCCAGCCTCGTTCCAAATAAGCCCAAGGCCTCACGGCCGCGATGCCGAAGGGTGGTTGGGGATGCGAGGAGGCGCTAAAGTAGACTGCGCGTTTAACTGAGTAACACCTTGGACCATTCCTTGCAGGCAGGCGAGCATAACATAAAGTGTGCTACAGCATTCGCACTGAGCCTTACAAGGGATCAAAAGATGTTTGCCCTCACAGCAAGAAAAGAGTAACCAACGATGTTCAAGTAAAATATGCGAGTTAATCTAATAAGCGCTATCCCCTGTCGAAGTAGCAAACTTGGAAGCCAAGAAAAGATTTGCAACATAGAGGATGCTCTCTGGCGGCTTTGGCGAATCGTATCCAGCATAGATCTTTGCAATCCTTAAACGATGATAGGCTCGCTCAATCAATGATGGCTTGCTTTTAACTCGCTGGAGTCTATCTTTGTACTGACCATCCCGGAATCAAGCTATTCCCGAATCTTGAGGCGACCAATCAAGTCTGCTAACATCAAACAAGCAGTCGACTGTTAGGCCTACAAGCGTAATGGCCTCAATTGCTTGATCTTGGGTGGATAAGACTAGCCGCTTCTTCATGTCAATGTCAGACCTCAATCGAGCAGCCTCAAACAGAAGCTCAGTATTGAACGCTATTTCGCGATGAAGAATCAAAAGACACTGCTTATTTCTCAGAGATATATCCTGGTCATCTCTAGCTTTTTGGTCAAGATACTTAATCGCATTAAATAATAAGTTTGCTAGCATTGCAATGAAGGCAATCAAGAGTCATTTACTTGGCCAAGAGTTAACCTGTTTAACGAGTCTCTGAACAAGCCGTCACTATGCGCGAGAATGGCCGAGCCAACGCTGGCGCGGACTGGGCTTATGGGCACCAACCAGTTCAGTTTTCGCGACAACGAGCAATCGACGGACCAAAAGCGCAGCAAGAGCCAGCGTTGCCTGGCTGAGATGGAGGCGGTTGTGCTATGGAAGGTGCTGGCTTGATCTGATCGAGACCCACTGCCTCAACAGCAGCATCAAGGCCAGTCAGCCTCCTTAACTTCTGGATACGGAAGCCTTGGATTCCGCAAAGCGGTTTCTGCGCAACCATCAGCTGCAGCAGTGGAAAGACTAGAGCGATCTGGCGATGCAGTACGCGCTGATTGAGGTGACAATGATGCGCAGGGTTGCCAGTAACGTTCTTATCACCAACCGGATCCCTGGTGAGACCACGATGCTGGTGTTTCGCGATCAGCAGGAGCAGAACGATCTGGTTGTGCAGATTTTCGAAGCCGTAAAGGCGAACTCCACGCAAAACGGAATGGCAATGAAATAGTCCATGTTTTTCGAATCCACATTCATCGCGGCACCAAGTACACCCTCTAATAGGGCAAAGCCTGCGTCCGCCGAATGCTACAGAATGAGCGGCTGGTGCGGGAGCTCGAGGGTGATCCGGAGATGCACCAGTTCTGCAAGTGCAAGCCAGTGGAACCACGGCTGCGCGCCGAAGGCTTTGCCGACGGCATGAAAGTGCACGGCAGCGTTGACAGGGAGAAAGACCTATTACATACAGGGTAAATCACGCCGAGAGTGTTCTTAGGCCATCGCAACACATTGCATGGGACGCGATAGAAAGTAGCGCCAGCAATCGTGACCCTCCCTCAGACTACTTGATCTTTACTTACAGTATTGGATGAAAGGAATAGCCCTTCTCCATATTTGCTATTGCGAGAAAAATCAAGTCTGTAAGCAAAAACTAATAGCATAATAAATAACAAAGCTGGGCTTGAGTAGAAATTCTTAGCAAATCCATTATACAAGGCGGCCATCATGCCAAACCAGACAAGGACTCGGGAGCTTGATCTCTGCGTTCGTAGCGATTTCCATGCAAACAAAGACCAAATAATTAGATAAACTGAACCTATTATACCGTCTCTTGCAAGGTAGTAGTCAAAATAGCTCTCTGTTGCCGCCTCTAAGCGAGAGCCGTCTTCAAGATAATAGTCATTAAGAGCACGATCAAAGCGAACAGATTGTGATCCTCCCCCAAGCCATGGGTGAGCTAAAAAAGTCTGAAAATTAAATCTCCAAAGGGTATCCCTTCCGCTAAAAGGGCTATATATTGAGTCTTGGTTTCTACTAATATCATTTACACTTAGGAAGTTAATCGTCGTATTTACTGAAAAAAAGTAATAGATTGGAACAAGAATAAATAGCGCAATAGTAACTAGTCTTGAAATTCCGATGATTTGCGATCTTCTTCCAAATCTAATTGAACATAATAACCTAAAAGTCTGATCAGCAAGAACAGCAATGACCGCTGCAATAATATATGCCATTGATCCTGAAAGACTTATAAATAGTATTGCGACTGAACAATCTACGACTCTTTTTTTGATGTAAGCTTCAAGAAAGTATAATGTCGAAAATATGCCTAAAAAGTGATGTGTGCCATTAAGGGGAGCCAGAGGGGTGCGCTCCAGTGGCCCAATCGAACTTACGAGTAATGATAAATTGAATCCATGAACTTGAATAAAGCCCCATATACATAATGGAAGCGCAAAGAAAAAGAAAACATTTTTGCACGCAAATGCATCTGCCCGTCTTGAAATGCAAAAGATTGTAAATCCAAGTGCAATAATCAGGTTTCCTAAAAGCTCTCTAATTGTGATTACGTCAAATCTTATGATCGCCGGCACGGTAGGCAATAGAGCCAAAAAGATAACTAATCGAAAATCCGAGTTTCTGAGGATCCCAATTGAAAGATTCCATTTTGACACCCAAAGCAATACAACTACCGCAATGCCTAGAATTGCCTGCGGAATAACATCGCCAAGGTAATGCCAAAGCCAGAAGAGGCTGACAAATAAAAAGTCTTCAGCGCGATGCTTTTCTCGCGCATCTAAAGCATTGATCATCTGTCCGCTGCAAACAAGAAAGTTCTCGACAAGGGAAAACGGAATGTATTCCTTCCCGTTTCCACCGTGCTGGCCGCCGCCAGGACCGTCCGTACGCCGCGCCAGGCGAGAGCTCTGATTCTTCCCTTCAGCCCAGCAGAGGCGCCGATGTTCTCATAAGCACCGATCCACTGGAGGCCACTGGCGCGGCAGAACACCTGGATGCTCTCGGGAACGGGGCACCACAGATGGGTGAGGTCGCCCCAGTACACCGAGCCGCAGAAGGGCGAGAGGCCGTTGGGCACATGGCCGATCAGGCGGCCGCCGGGGCGGAGCGCGCGCTGGATCTCGGCAAACCAGGCAGCGCACACCGCATGGGTGAGATGCTCGAATACATCGAAGCACACGATCAGGTCGAGGCTCTGATCAGCCTGAGCCTGCAACGCCTCCAGCCCATCACCCTGGCGCACTGCCTTACAGCCATGGGCCCGGGCCAGCTCCACCTGGGAGGCGCTCAACTCAACGCCCGTAGCAGCAGCACAGCCCAGCTGGTGAAGCGCTTCCACCAGCTCCCCCTGACCAGCCCCCAGATCCAGGGCCCGTGAGCATGGGGTGGGGAGATGGGGAGCCAGCAAGCGTTGCAACCGGCGGATCGAGGCTGCGCGTATGGCGGCTGTCTTCTGCTTGCCCTGCAGGATGGCGTAGTCGTCCTGCAGGCGGGCATTGAGATCGCTCATTGCTATTCGCTCCGCATGGCCCATTCTCCCAGCACCACCAGGCACCAGGCACGCCTCCAGTGCAGCTGGCCGGCCTCAAACAACTGCCATTGGCCGCTGATCCAGGTGGGCTGCAGCCAGCTGCTGCCCTGCAGGGCCCCCAGGCGCGAACGGCACAGGCTGCTCAGGGGGCCAAGCATCCAGGCGCGCATCGGCAGCGAGAAGCCCTGCTGGGCGCGATCGGGATCGCCCGCAGGGAGCAGATCTTGGCAGGCGGATCGCAGCAGACCATTGCCAGGGCGTTGATAGCGCTGGGGCATGCGCAGGGCGATTTCGGCGATGCGGTGATCCAGGAAGGGCATGCGCAGCTCCAGGCCGGCGGCCAGGCTGAGCGCATCGGTATCGCGCAGCAGCAGCGGCTCGGTGGTGCCGAACAAGTCCGCCCAGCTGATCTGGCCCCAGCTCTGGGTGATGCGTTGCGGCGGTTGGTCAGGCCACAGCAGCGGATCAGCTCCCGCCGAGGCCAGCTCGCTGTCGCCGAAGCAGCGGCGCAGGGCCAGGGCCAGATGCCAGCGATCCCAGCGAGGTAGTTCCTGGAGCCGGGCCGCGAGCGCCGGATTGAAGAGAGCCAGCAGACCGTGGCGCAGAGCTGGGGGCAGGCGCCGCAGCGGCAGCAGCCGAGGCACGTGCCGGTGGGATGAACAGCCTCCGAACAACGCGCCGGCGCCAAGGCCGCTGAGGCCCACCTGGATGCCCTGCTCGGCCACAGCTCTGCTGATCAGATAGTGATGCAGGCCGTTGGCGCTGGGCGCATCGAGGGCCTGCAGGGCCTGCTCCAGCCAGGCGAGTGCCTGCTCGTGATCGAGTTGCAGCTCGTAGTGGTCGCTGCCGCAGTGGCGGGCCAGCTGGCGGGTGAGCGCGCCTTCATCCGGGGTGGTGCCTGCCAGGCTCACCGTGAAGCTGGCGATGCGGCCGGGCTGCAGCCGGCAGGCCAGGGCCGTGAGGATGCCGGAGCCGAGGCCGGAAGAGAGGCAGCAGGCCAGCGGCTGATCACCCTGCAGCTGAAGCTGCACCGCCTCCTCCAGCTGCTGACGCAGAAACTGGCGGGCCCAACGGCCGTTGCGGATCGGCAGGGGCGTCCAATCGGGCCGGGGCTGGGGCGGCCAGTAGCGCACCGGATCATGGGGCCGTGTGCGGTTGATGCGCACCACCATCCCGGCGGGCAGGCTGCAGATGCCATCAGTGGCTGGGCCTGGGAAGGAGGCTGGCGTCTGCAGGTGGCCGAAGGCCAGGAGCTGACTGATCTCCTGGCGGCTTAAGGGATGGCCATGGCCCAAGGCCCGCCGTTCGGAGGCAAAGCGCAGGCCGCCCTCGATCCAGTTGAGGTAAAGGGGCTTGATGCCAAGGCGATCGCGGCCGAGCAGCAACTGCTGCTTCTGGCGGTCGTAGGCCGCGAAAGCAAACATGCCGCGCAGCTCGAGCACCAGGGCCAGGCCGCGCTGGGCCAGGCCCTCTACCAGGGTTTCGCGGTCGCTGTGGCCGCGCCAGGCCTGAAAACGCAGGCCGCCGCGCACCTCCAGATGGTTGTAGATCTCGCCGTTGAACACCAGCGTGAAGCGCCCGCAATGGCTGGTGATCGGCTGAGAACCGAACCAGCAGTGGCCGTCGTGGCTCAGCCAGCTGCCTTGCGCATCGGGCCTGCCATGCCGGAGGGCTTCAAGGCGCAGTGCCTGAGCAGACTCCTGCCAGCGAATTTCACCGATCAGGCCACACATCATTGAGAGGTACACCTGCAAAGGTGCTCCCGCATGGCCAGGGCACGCTGGTAATGAACTTCAAGCTGATCCAGCCAGTCGCTGTAGTGAAACCGGCGGGCCTGAAGCAGGCCTTGCTCTCGTGCATGCTGCCGTACGTTCTGGGGCCTCTGAAGCACCTCAAGAACGCGGAGGGCGCCCTGGTATGCCCAGGCCTCCTGATCAGCTGTCTCCACAGGACAAGGCGGGAGCAGGGTGGCCGCCTCACCCGCCACCTCACTCATCGGCGCGCGGTCGGTGCTGATCACGGGGCAGCCGCACGCCATCGCTTCCAGGACAGGCCAGCCGAACCCTTCGCAATGGGACGGGAACAGCAGGGCCTCGGCCCTGTTGTAGAGGGCAACAATCAGCTGATCGCTGGCCCGATCCAGCACATGCAGATGGGGCTGCAACGAAGGGCGCTGCGCGATCCAGGCGGAAAGGCTGGGTTCGAGCTGGCCCACCATCACGAGATCCACATCAACACCAAGCTGATGCAGCTGCTGCCAGATCATCAGCAAACCCAGGCGGTTCTTGTACCAGTTCCGGCCGATGTGGAACAAATAAGGGCGATTGCATACATCTGGCAAGCTGGTCTTGAGATCAGCGCTGGCCACTGATGCAGCCAGAGGCGCAAACCGCGGTGGCAGGGGGTTGTAGAGCACCTCAGAGGCAAGCGGAGCCACCGGCAGATGGCGGGCAAGGGCCCGACGGCTGGCGGCTGAGACGGAGAGGAAATAACGGCCCTTGCGAAAGCCACGGCGAATCCAGCGCTGGTAGAGACGGCCACTGAAGCGCACAGGATGGAACGGCTGCTCACCGAAGGCACCCTCGAGGGCCAGCAAGTCATGCACATGGATGACATGGGGGCGGTGCTTGAGCAGGGGAATCCAGGGGCCCAGGGCCTGGTCTGCAAACACACAGAGGGAGTGGCTGGGCAAGCGCCGGCGACGCAGCAACAGAAGGGGCGGGAACAGCACAAACTGATCGATGTAGCCCAGCCACTTGCGCAAGCCGCGATGTCCGCCTGCAAGCCGGGCTACTACCACAGGTGCGGTGAGTTCATACACGCGATGCCCGCGCGAGCGCAGCCCCCCCGCAAGCTGATCCGCAAAGGATCGCATGCTGGGACCCTCAACAAGAGGATAATGACGGAGCAGCAAAATATCCATAACTAATACATATTGCCAGGAAACTCACCAGAATGAAAAGAAATTAATAGACATTAAAAGCATCGTATCTAGATGGAGTTTAAAATTTGTAGACACACATCTTCGTTTCCATAGCCTCCAATATGGATATAATCTTCGCCTGCCTTGCGAATCGCCTGATTCCTGAGAGGATCTGCCAAGAGGTCTTTACAAGCTGCGATGCACTCATCAGCTGAATCCCAAAAAACGGCCTCAACACCATCCTCAAAAAGCAACTGGTGCTCTGATGTGCGCTCAGCACAAAACAGACCCCCACAGGCTGGCGTCTCAAAGGACCTTTGTGTAGATAAATCGCGATTGCCATGAGACAACAAACCTAGGCTTACCGCAGGCGCCGCAAGAGCCAGAGAGTATCTATCGCCACTGACACTAAGGCCCTCGTAGTACGCATTTAGAGTCTTAAAAAATGGGCTGCGAATCCAACGATCGCCAATGATAGACAAAGGCAACCCAGCGCAAAGCAACTTCATCAGAAAACGATCGCGGCTTTCGCCGGGAATAAGGGTGCCTACAAATGAAACCAGGTTATTTGAAGTCTCAAGGCTTGTATGCTGAGGTTTGACATGCAGAATTTCATCATAACTCATCCATACTCTGAGTGATTTTCGTGAGCCCAAAGCTTGAGACTCAAGCGATGTTTCAGACCTGCACAAAACACAAAGATCATACAAGGGAAACGTCTTGCGAAGCGCAGCAAAGCGACGACCATCACGCGAGTGCGTGGGATCGTCGTTGTTATAAAGAACTATTTTACAGCTGAATTTACGCCGCAACCAAGCCAGAATACTTTTCCCAATTAGCTCGCCACCATTAATCCAGATCAGATCCGGCTGTAGCTGTAAACTAAGCAACTCGAGCGAGAGCGAGTTCAAGAGATGCCGCTGTACAAATCGAAAGCCAGTACGATAATCTATATAAGCAAGCAGAGGGTTCCGTGGCCCAATAAGTACGCTTGGATTTAGGATAACGGCATCGCATCCCATCCTGCGTAGCGCATCAGCTCGATGCCTGGAGGTAGATCTCGGCCTGTCATCTCCGATGTAAAGGATACTTTTACATTTCATAGCTCAAGCCTGCAAATGATTAAACCACGTTCCCAATGGAGATATTCTTGTTTAAAAATGAGTGGATTAATCCATCAGGTGGGTGGTAAGGAAGCATTGCCAGGCATCCCCATAGGCATCCCATCCGCCAAGTTGCTTCACTCTCGCCAATGCGGCCCAGCTCATTCGCTCACGCAGCAAAGGCTCATCAGCCAGCTGCTGGAGCCGATCGGCGATCACGCCAGGCGAACGGATTGGAACAATGAAACCCTCTTGCCCGTCTGTGAACAGGTCTGCTGCGCCAGTATTCATGCTGGCAATCACAGGGCAACCACAGGCCATCGCTTCACCCATCACCATACCAAAGCCTTCTTCAATGCTGGGCAACACAAACACCGTTGCTCGGTTGTAGTGCCCTCGAAGTTCAGCATTGGGCACTGATCCCAGGTACTCAACGCCCTCGTGGGAAAAGGCATCAAGCATAGATTTGGCCTCAGGGCTGAGGCTGCCTATCAAGGAAAGGCGCTTGTGTGGATGCTGCAGCAGGGAAAAGGCCTTCAGCAGATCAACAAATCCTTTGCGGGGCCCAGCCTGGCCAACGAATAAGACACGAAACTCATCGACACGATTGTGGGCATTGGTGTCATGGCTGCATTGGCTGGGTGCAAAGCGGTCTAGACGTGCTCCATAAGGAATCTTGATCAATTTATCAGCCGGAAAACCTTTGGAGATGAAGCTTTCCAAGCAGAACTGGCTTGGAATGGAAATCCAGTCAGCCTGCACATACTCCGCTTCCTCTTTGGCTACGCTCCGTGGATCAATGCCCTGCCACTCGGCGCCATAGCGGCGATACTCCTGATGCAGCAGCTGATCCTGAACACGAATATGGGACGAGCCGCGATCACAGATGTGCAATCCGCCCAGCTGCTGAGCGCGGCGGCCCGCATACAGCCCTGAGCCGGAAAGAGCCAAAAGCACCGTTGGCTCATGCAATCTGCTGGAGACGTAGCGGTCGATCGTTTCGTGGGCGCACCAAGCCCACTCTCGATTGAGCCAATTCAATCGTCGAAGGCCGTATCGCATGCCCAGCATGTAGGGCCCTTGGAGCCAGGGGAATGTATGGATCTTCTCAGCGGGGATTCCCGGCTCGTCTCGGAGCTTGAAGCGGGGGTAGCCAGTGTAAATGGCGGTGAGTGATCCATTCTTCTCTAGCTGACGCGCTAAGTGGAAATGATGGAAGCGCCCGATTGAGAGTTGGGTAACCTTAACGGGCATAAGAATTACTCAAGCCAGTAGAGTATACACTTTCAAGCCAGTATGCATTATCTTCGGTAAGCGGTGTATGCAGCAGAACGCAAAGCAATAGGGACAAGAAATACTTCAAATGTGCGCCACCGGAGGCGAATGGCAAAGACACGAGAAGATTAGAATATCTGCTGGAACCGTTCAATAACAAGTTTTGGAAATGCAGAGTCGTCATTTGGATGCATGGACGATTTGAGATCCATCTCTACATTATCCATAGCCTTGAAGAGATTGTCAAATTTTGAATGTCTTCTTGTGATGCAGAAGAGATAGTCAGTGAATACCAATAGTAAAACCGCTGGCACGCAAGCGAGGATGGCAATTGAATCAATGGTGGTAGTTGCTGAGAGAATTAATGACCTAACAGCTTTTCGCCTGCGGCCAAAGGTAAGCACTAAAGCTCTCCACAAGATCGAACGAAACCAGTCATAAGATCTTAGGGATGCAAAGAAGCTAGCGTTGGCTAGATGCATAAGGAAAGGACATTCATAACAATGAACCCAATACTCTTTAGAGCTAAAGAGTGAAGGTGCTAGGGTATAGTTTATAAAAGGGATCTGAAGAGATTTGAAGCTATGTGCATAGGAATATATTTCAATATGAGGATAATAATAAAGCAGATGGTTGACTGATTTTCCGCTGGAATATCGCCGAAGGATAGAAGAGGAAAAAATTACTTGACTAAGAACCCCAATCTGCCCGCAATTAAATATTCTTAAAAATTTAGGAAAGGATGTTGAATGTAGCGACGGGATTGGATCATTCTGCCACTCTTTTGTTGATTCATTAAAGATGATGCGCTCAAGAAAGAATACTTCTAAACAATTAGCTTTAGGTTCATGCAGATAGCCAGTCAATCGATGACCAGAACCTTCACAAAGCCAGTCGTCATCACCGAGGCACCATGTATAATCAGACGGAATCTGTGCGGAACTTGTGATTGAGCTGTAGTAATGCCTATGGAAGGGAACACGTTCAGCAAGACGTCTATACCATAGATTAATATTTAAAGAGCATCGAAAAATTGAGGAGATAATAGCAAGATCAAGAACAATGTCCGAACAGTTGTCAGAAAGGAATATGGTTACATATAAATCTTGACATGACAACTCGCTTGCAACAGAATTCAAAAGTCGTATTAGCTGAGTATGTCTGTTAATTGTCAGGATAACAATATTAAGGCGAATCATTTGCATGTAAATGCGAGGTTAGTTAGAAAGCTTTGACAGCGATTATCCCCCTCTGCCAGCAAAGTTGACGCCTCTCCATTCCGCTCAATTTTCACCAGGGGGTTTGATGGAGCGAGTTGATGCGTCGTTACAGCGAGGCGGTCAAGGCTGATGTCAGAAGGCGGATGAGTCCGCCGCACCGGCAGAGCGTGGCCCGGATTTCAGAAGAGCTGGGCATCCACGTGATCACCCTCTACAAATGGAGGAAGGCCTGGCGGTTGCAAGGAGAGGTGGTGCCGGCATCCGAGAAAGACCCGGAGGGCTGGAGTGCCACCGACAAGTTCACGGTGGTTCTTGAGACCGCTGGCCTCAACGCCACCGAACTCAGTGCCTACTGCCGCGAGCGGGGCCTGTTCCCCGAGCAGGTGGAACGCTGGCGACAGGCATCCCAGGATGCCAACGACAAGCCAGTGCTCACCTTGAAAGAGCAGAAGGAGCTGGAGAAGCTCCGCGCCCAGGACCAGCGGGAGATCAAGCGGCTCAAGCAGGAGCTGCGCCGTAAGGAGAAGGCCCTGGCCGAGGCAGCAGCGCTGCTCATGGCCGCAAAAAAGATCCAGGCCTTCTGGGGAGAGGACGCGGACGACTGACGTCGCCTGTTGATCGCCAGAAGGCTCTACAGATCCTTGATGAAGGCATCGCTGACGGTGCCCGTGCCTGTGAGCTGGCGCTGCTGCTGGGCGTGGGGCTGACCACGCTGCAGCGCTGGCGCCGCCAGTTCGCTGGTCACGGTGATGGCGTCGATCGCCGCAAAGGCAGTCCCCGGCACGTCGTCCATCGCCTCAGCGAGGAGGAACGCCAGCGCATCCTGCTCACCTGCAACGAGCCTGAATTTGCGGCATTGCCACCAGGGCAGATCGTTCCGATCCTGGCCGATCGGGGCTTGTACATCGGGTCGGAGCGCAGCTTCTACCGGGTGTTGCACGCCCATGGCCAGGCTCACCGGCGCGGTCGTGCCCGGCCTCCTCAAGAGCCAAGACCAGTGCCACGGCTCAGAGCCACAGGCCCGAAGCAGGTCTGGAGTTGGGACATCACCTACCTGCCGACCACCGTTCGTGGGGTGTGGCTGTACCTCTACCTGGTGATCGACGTCTGGAGCCGCAAGGTCGTGGCCTGGGATGTCGCCGAGCGCGAGGATCCAGCCATTGCAGCGGATCTGGTCAGCAGGGCCTGCATCCGCGAGCGGATCAGCAAGCGCCGCCAGCAGCCCCTGGTGCTGCACGCCGACAACGGCAACGCCATGCGTGCGGCCACGTTGGAGTGCCGGCTGGAGGAACTGGGTGTGCTGCGGTCGTTTTCACGACCCAGGGTGTCGAACGACAACCCCTACTCAGAATCCCTGTTCAGGACAGCGAAATACCGGCCTGACTACCCGAGTCGGCCCTTTGCCAACGCGGAGGACGCCTGCCTTTGGGCGGCCTCGTTTGTGGATTGGTATAACCACCGCCACCGCCACAGCGGCATCAAGTTCGTGACGCCCCACCAGCGCCACAGCGGCCAAGCGGTGGAAATATGCAGGCACCGGAGTGTTGTCTACGAGCAGGCTCGTCACCGCCATCCCCGCCGCTGGTCACGATCCATTCGCTGTTGGTGTCAACCAGAAGTGGTCTGGATCAACCCGCCACCCCCAGAAAACGAATCGGTGTCGGTTACGTTTGCCATGGCTGCCTGAACGGCAGCAGGAGCGTCATCTTTTCTGGCAGTCACCGTTATTGGATATAGAGATTCTATCGAACTGATGATTGTCGGGAAGCGAGGTAATCGTGCAAGAAACATGCTGCCAAAGCCTGCACAGCAAGAAAGTCACGAACCTGCCAACCTTTAGACTCGGGCAAATCGTAATTTACCAATGCAGCACTTGATTACCCATAAGCCTCCGCGACCCTGAGATCGCGCTCGGTACAAGGCCTACAGTAGCAGACCGCATTGGCGATCCGTTCGGTCATCGCATCCATCGAAAAGCGCCTGTTGAAGCGAAAGCAGTACCCACCGAGGTAGCGCCTGGCGTATTTGTCAAAGTTGAAGGCATGGAAGGTGCCGTTAAAGCTGGTCTTGAGGTTTCCCAGCAGGGTGTTGATCCAGCGGAACTGCGGCAGGTCGCTGGGGTGCTTCCCACCGGTGACGATGGCCCGATGGCTGCAGCCCGCTGTGGTCACGGACCGGAAGCAGGCCAGGCCATCGGAGAGCACCTGGCTGCCGGGAGCCAGATGTTGTTTGGCCCACTCAGCGATTGCCTCTGAGCTGAAGCCACTCACAGCTGTGATCCTGGCGTGAATCGGATGCCCCGCCTCGTTCAAGGAGACGGCCGCGACAATGGGGATCTTGTTCTCAGATCCGCGACCAGCCTTGCCGCCCGGGAGTTCTCCGCCGAGGTAGGAGTCATCGATCTGGATCTTTCCCCGCAGCAGGTAAGCCTCCTCCCGATCAGCCATCGCCCGCAGAATCTTGTTGTGCAGCAGCCAAGCCGTGTCGTACTTCACGCCCAAGTGGCGGCTGAGCTCCAACGAGGAGATCCCGGTTTTGGCCTGGCCGATCAGGTAAAAGGCCAGAAACCAGGCGGTCAGAGGCAATTTGGTCGCTTGCATGATCGTGCCGGCCGTAAGCGTGGCCTGATGGCCGCAATGGCGACACTGATAGCGCTTGAGCCGCCGGCCATAGACCAGCCCATGCTCATGGCCATTGCAGCGGGGACAGCGGAACCCATCAGGCCAGCGCGCTATCTCCAAGGCAGCCTCACATTGCTCCTCGGTGCCGTAGAGGCGCAGGAATGCCGGCAACGAAAGGCCTTTCTGGAACTGGATGCTGTTGCGCGCCACGACCAGGGTGGTATTTACGTACCACTTTATGCGCTCAGGGCTGCCTCTGCGGAGCGAGCTGGGTAATCAAGATGCAGCAAGCCAAAGAGAAGGCCATAGCAGAGCTTGAGCGTGAACCTCTGCATAGACATAGAACATTTATAGTATCTCAAAGCAAAGCTGGTGCACCTTAGACAGCTGACGCAGAGCCATGGAGGCTGCTGATAATGCTACAAAGCCAATGATGTGCACCACGGGTGTATTGGGAAGGAAGGCTTTGCAGCACCACCACTATAACTGTAGAAACTTGGCGGTCTGCTAGGTACTTCTACGAGATTAGGCTACAATGACTAAAGAAAAAGGGGCAGAGCATAGTTCTTGCAAATAAAAGAAGTAAGCTCGCTAATTATGACCTTGGGCGATAGTCATGCCCCTCATTATACAGTCATCACTCCAGAAATACTTCCACTGTCCAAAGCGCCCTGCAAGAATCAAATCACCATAGTGATTATCTTTTACAGAATCCCAGTCGGTCATTGGGTCAAGATCTTGCTCTTCTCTAGCTAGCCCAAACTGCTCGAGCCATGAAAGGATAATATCTTGAGCCTCTCGTCTATTGTGATCAAAAATGACATTAGCATAGGGAACGTATTGCGTATGTACTGTCATTTTTCCCTTAGCTAGCCCAATATCTTGTAGCTCTTTAACAACAGCCTGGGCAACGTCAGAATGGCTTATTTGAAATGGCTGATAGGCCGACTCATAGACTTCAACTTGAATGCCAGTCCGCCCATCAGGACAGTTATTCGCAGAAAGCAGTTCAATCATGTTGATACGGGTGCTCATCATATCTTTATCGTAAACATACATCCAGTGGTAGGGCTTGAGAGAGGAATGGTTTGCAGTGACATTAACGAGTAGCAATGATGAGCAACGCAGGGCGAGAGCGGCCTCTGAAACATCACTAGGAACATCAACATTAAGATTGATAAACTCTGGGAGCGGCAAGGTGCTGATCAGCTTTTTAAATGTGCAGCGCTCCCCGTTAGAAAAATGCACTCTCTTGCCTTTTAAGTCTATCAATGAGACTTTATATCCTAGATTGATTTTTGAACCATCGATGAGCTTCTTCGCGAAACTGACAAAGCCACCATGCTTTGGATAACGAACAGTCGAAATGTAATGGGTCTTCCTTTCGGGAGCCTTCTCGGATCCAGCTAAAACCGTTTCTACGTCTGGGTAGTAGACGCGATTGCCTACCCAATCCGTTGCTAGGGAAGCTGGATCACATGTCCAATATTTGCGAGTATATGCAAAAGGAAAAGTTTGTGCAAATGTTTTCCCAAATGCACATTCCAGCCATTGACCATAGTTCTTTGGAGTCTCAAGTAGCCTTTTCGCTTCATCACGGCTATACAAGAAGTCTTTGAGGCATTCACTGCGTTTTGGCTGTGGAACAGCGAAGAGATTGGATTGAGCGGGATGAGGAATCCAAGATCCTTGGTAATAATTGCTTACATTGCATTCAAATTCATGGTAGTCCCCTTCGATACTATCTGCAAGAAGCTTTCTTACGTAATCATTGTTTGTAAATGAAACATGTGGCCCTTCATCCCAAGTAAAACCATCGCGCTGATGGCTATAGATATGTCCACCAGCATATTTGTTTTTTTCAAAAAGGATGCAGTTCTCATGGCCAAGGTGGTATGAATAGCTAAGACCAGCTAGGCCAGCACCAAGGATGACGGTATTTGACATGGTCTAAACCTCTGGAACGTAGCGCATCACTTCGCCATCCCGATATGGCAATGCACCTATAAGAAGGATTCCTTTGGCCTTGAACGTCACCCACCAACTCTCAGCAAACTCGAGAATTGTCTGAGTTCTACCACTGCCAATATTTCTGATTAGCACTTTTGGCATTTTATCGCTCTGATTGCCCGTTGAGCAGAGAATGGCTTGAGCAACATCCTGTACCGCCATGAGATCCCGAATCTGCTCGCCGCCGGTCATGGGCAAGTCTTCACCGGCCAGTGCAGCACGGCGGAGATAAGGCCAAAAGCATGTTTCAGCCTCCCCTTCACCAAAAACATGAAAAACTCGCAGGATTTCAAGACTGAGCTCTGATGCTCCTCAGCCCACTGACGAAAAGCAATGGAGGCAGCTGCCCTGGAGGCTGCATAAGCATTGGTGGGCTCCAAAGGTGCATCGGCAAGGTCTTTTCATAGCGCTCTCCACTGCGACCGTATTCAAAACAGCTTCCGGCCACCATATAGCGCCGAATGCCAGCCAACCGAGCCTGTCCAGAAAGAGCCAGAACCGCCATCAGGTTCCAACGAAGGCAGTTTGACAGAGTGTCGTAGGGAAATATCACAGAGTGGGCCAGCCAGATGCACCAGCACATCGCAACGCTTGAGATTCTCGTCTGACAACTCATCTAGGGCTCGATTCGCCTTTATATTCTTATGCCATAATCTGTTACAAAGGCGAATTCGCCTTGTTAAAATTCTCAATTATGCAAATAGCGAACTGGAATCAATCCAGGCAAGCATTCGGCTAACTCCCTCACGGCTAGATACAGTTGGAACCCAGGCCAGAAGCCGCTCAGCCTTGCTGATATCTGCAATGAAGCAGTCCTGATCGCTAGTGCGTCGTGGGGTCGTTATGTATATAAGTGGAGGAATGCCGAGCAACTCCGAGAGCAAGGCAAATAGCTCTAGCAGGCTAAGAGAATTGGCAGTACCGCCTCCAATATTGAATATTTCTCCAGCCAGTGTTTTTCGATGCTCATAGGCGGCATGGTAGAGGCTGATAAGATCTTCGGCGTGGAGTACGTCACGTACCTGCTTACCGGTTCCGGCAATGGTGAAAGGTTCGGGAGATGCTCCAGATTGGTGTGTACATTTCTGTTCGATTGCTTTTTGGCAGAACCATCCAACCCAGCCTTGATCAAAAGAGGGGAACTGATGACCACCAAAAATTGACGAATGGCGGAACACGACAGTCTTCAGGCCATACACCCTTGCCCAATCACGAACGTACTGATCTGCCGCTCCCTTGGAGCATCCATAAGGGGTTGAGAAATCGAGCGGTAGGGACTCATCGAGGCCATTAGGATAATCTGCCAGGGAGTAGCGCATAGGAGTCTCCTCGATGCGCAACCCTTCGAGGTCGCCGTAAACCTTGTTCGTACTGCTGTAGGTAATGAGGGCCTCCGGAGAAAGGGCCCGTGCCGCTTCAAGAACAGCAAAAGTGCCAAGCACATTTGTCTGCAGATCGCGGGCTGGATTCTGCAACGAGGTGGTCATGGCTACCTGCCCACCCAGGGCCGACTGAAAGTCAGGCACAAGGCAGCTGGCGCGGCCATGCTGGTGCCGGTTTTGTCGGGACTGCTCCCGTCCGTTGGCCCATTCTGTTGCCAGTGCTGATCTGATCGCCTTCCTGCAGGCC
>NZ_JAGQCX010000023.1:0-7572 GCF_024346415.1 Cyanobium sp. Aljojuca 7D2 | reverse complement strand
GGCCAGTTTCCGGATCCGCCGCAGTGGATGACTGGCCGGGATCCGCTCCTCGATCGACACGTAGGAGAACAGAGAGCCGCTGCGCTCCCGGTGACCTCGCATCTCAGGTGGGCAGTTGGCCCATTGTCACGCGGGCTGGGTTTTTCAGCAAACTCCTATGACTTTATCGCCAATGCCAGTGCCTATGGCAATCAGCTCATGTTGAGTTGGCAGCCGTTCCTGTGGCAGGAGCTCAAAGATCTTGGCGCCATTCCCTAAGTTGCTGATGGATACACCAGTTCTCATTCTTGCCTGGCGCCGCCCCCACACCCTCCGTCAGGTGATCCACGCCATTCGCCCGGTGGCGCCCACCCGCCTGTTTGTGGCCTGCGACGGCCCCAACCCCGAGCGCCCCGGCGAAGCTGAGAAGGTGGCCGCCACCCGAGCGGTGATCGAGCAGGAGATCGACTGGCCCTGCCAGATCGAGCGGCTCTACTCCGATGTGAACCAGGGCTGCCGCCTCGGCGTCAGCCGCGCCATCACCTGGTTCTTCGCGCAGGTGGAGGAGGGCATCATCCTGGAGGACGACTGCGTTCCCCATCCCGACTTCTTCTTTTGCGCCAGGTAATCAACCTCGCATCGACCCGGCTTTCGTCTTACGATTGGGGCATGGATCTCACCACTGTCTCCCCCAAATATCAGGTCGTCATCCCCAAGCGGGTGCGCGAGCAGTTCGGCCTCGCCCCAGGCCAGCAGCTGCAGGTGCTCGCTCTGCCAGGGCGGATCGAGCTGGTGCCAAGCCAGCCCCCTGCTGCTCTGCGGGGATTTCTCCAGGGAGACAACACCTTTCAGCGCGAGCCCGATCGTCTGTGAATCTGCAAAGAGCTGTGGTGGACTCATCCGGGTGGATTGAGGTGTTCACCAACGGCCCACTGACTGATCGGTTTCTTGCGGTGCTTGAAACCGAAGCAAGCCTGGTGGTGCCTGCCATCAGCATCCTGGAAGTGTTCAAGTGGGTGCTGCGGGAACACAGTGAAGCCCAGGCCATCCAGGCTGCTGCAGTCATGCAGCGCGGCATGGTGGTCGATCTCGACAGCCGCCTCGCTATCGCCGCTGCCCAACTGAGCCACACGCTGCGGCTGCCCATGGCTGACAGCATCATCCTGGCCACCGCTCGTGCCCATCAGGCCATGCTGTACACGATGGATGCCGATTTCAAGGATCTCCACGATGTGGAACTAATCACGCGCAGATAACCGATGGCTGTTGAACCCAACCCCGCCGATACCCCCCTCCTCCTAATCGCCTGGCGCCGCTCCCACACCCTGCGCCAGGTGATCAACGCCATCCGCCCGGTTGCCCCCACACGCCTGTTCGTAGCCTGCGATGGCCCCAAACCTGAGCGTCCCGGCGAAGCCGAGAAGGTGGCCGCCACCCGAGCGGTGATCGAGCAGGAGATCGATTGGCCCTGCCAGATCGAGAAGCTCTACTCCGATGTGAACCAGGGCTGCCGCCTCGGCGTCAGCCGTGCCATCACCTGGTTTTTCGAGCAGGTGGAGGAGGGCATCGTCCTGGAGGACGACTGCGTTCCCCATCCCGACTTCTTCCCCTACTGCGCCACCCTGCTGGAGCGCTACCGCCACGACACGCGCGTGTGGTGTATCAGCGGCAATAACTTCCAAAACGGCCAGTGGCGCGGCGACGGCAGCTATTACTTCAGCCGCTACAACCATTGCTGGGGCTGGGCCAGTTGGCGGCGTTGCTGGCAGCACTACGATGCCAACCTCAGCCAATGGCCAGCCCTGCGCGACTCCGGTCTGCTGGAAACAATCCTTAAGGACCCGCTAGAGCGACAGTATTGGAGTGGCATCTGGCAGCGATTGGTGGATGAAGGTAAGCCCGATACCTGGGACTACCAGTGGACCTTCACTTGCATGGCAAACGGAGGCCTCACAGCCCTGCCCAACCGCAACCTCGTGAACAATGTGGGGTTTGGGGAGGATGGAACGCACACATTGGGAAAGCCCATCAACACAGCCGTGGCTGATGGCATTGATCCAAGCCATCACCCCACGTTTCTTCTGCGCGACGAGAAGGCAGATGGCTACACATTTGATCATGTCTTTGGAGGGAGGATGAAGCGTTTCCCGCTGTCTATGCTCGCTTTGCCGAAGTGGGCGGCAGGTAAAACATTTCGATTGCTTCAAGCGGCTCTCGCCCGATGACTTCCTACAATGTCAATTTAGCCTGCGGTAGTGTTTATGTTGATCATGACAGTTGGATCAACTTGGACTACGCCAGCTCCGGTTCGGCAGTTCAGCAAGCCGACCTTCTCGGGCGGCTGCCGTTGGTGGATGGCGCTGCGCAATTGGTCTACTCCTCCCACTTCCTAGAGCACATCCCCCGCAGTCAAGTTCCAGCCTTTCTCGCTGAATGCCTGCGCATTCTCAAGCCTGGTGGCGTGATCAGGTTGGTGGTGCCAGATCTAGAGAATCTTTGCCGCACGTTCCTCTCCCATCGCGATTGCGGTGAGCATGAGCAGGCCGACTTTTTAGTGCTGGAATTGCTGGATCAATGCGTTCGCCGGGAATTGGGCGGTGAGCTGGGTCGCTACTACCAGCAGCTCCGATCGGCTTCCCAGCGCAACACAGAAGCCATGGCCTTCGTTCGTCACCGCACTGGAGAAGATTTGATCGCCCCCCCCCCCCCTCCCCCCCGCAAGCGTCGCTTGCGCGAGGTGCCCAGGAAGGTTGCCGCCAAGGTCGAGCGCCTCTGGATCCGGGCTGTGCTGCAGCTGTTGCCCAAGGCCTTTCGCGAGCAAAACGTGAGTTTGGCGGCCGTGGGCGAGCGCCATCACTGGCTCTACGACTTCCATCAGCTGCAGCGCCTGCTGGCCGCCGCCGGCTTTGTGGCGATCGAGCGGTGCACAGCGGCAACCAGCCGTGTGCCCAACTTCCCCTTCCATCCCCTCGACCTCGCAGGCGATGGCCAACCGCGCAAGGGCGCCGAGTCGCTGTTCATCGAAGCGCAGAAGCTCGGATAAGCCGATGGCATCAGCCAGCAGCCGGCTTCCAGCTCGCGGGAGGTCGGCATGGCTGATCTCGAGCGGTTCGTTCCTCCACTGGTCTGCGCCCACCTGAAGCACGCTGAGTCTGCCTATCTCTCAGACGTCTTTGAGCGCTGCCATGGCTATCCCAGCCTGCAACAGCTCTGGCAGCTGATGGATGAGCCCTGGCAGGAGCTGGGCTGTGATCCGTTGCACCTTGATGAGCGGGTCACGGCCTACTACAACCATCCGGTGTGGTTGCTCAACGGCCTGTTCATCGAACAGGATCCGCAAAGCCTGTCGCACCGTCAGGTGTTCACCGATTGGGTGAAGACCAAGAGGCCGCTGAGGGTGGCTGATTACGGCGGTGGCTTTGGCGGTCTCGCGCGCATGATCGGCGCTGCACTGCCTCAGACCCACGTAGAAGTGGTGGAGCCCCATCCCCACCCAGCGGCGATTGCTTTGGCAGCCAGCACCCCCAATGTTCGCTATGTGCCAGAACTCACCGGCAGCTACGACCTGCTGATTGCCACTGATGTGTTCGAACATGTGCCCGATCCGCTTGGCCTGGCGGCCGCTACGGCAGATCATCTGACTGTGGGCGGCCATTATTTGATGGCGAATTGCTTTGCGCCGGTGATTCAATGCCACCTGCCTCAGTTGTTCCATTGGCAGATCGGCTGGGACGAGGCCATGCGGGCCATGGGTCTGGCACCCCGCCAGAGAGTCGAGTATGGCCGTGCCTATGAACGCAGAGGCGACTTCGATCTTGCGGCGGCTCGATCCGTTGCGTTGGTGGCCCAAGCCGTGGATCCCTGGGTGTGCCGCTTGCCCAAGGGGCGTTCACTGGTTGGCCGAGCACTTGTGCGTTTGCTGTCTGCCGTAGCACCCCGTTGAAGGTTTTCCAACTCAACTATTCAGACATCAACGGCGGCGCAGCCCGCGCGGCCTACCGCATCCACCACGCCCTGCGCTCCAGCGGCATCGACTCTCAGATGCTGGTGAACCGGGCATCAGCAGGCGACTGGTCGGTGCAGGGCCCCACCTGCCAGTGGGCGAAGGTGATGGGCCGCATCCGTCCCCAGCTCGCCAAGCCACTGCGGGCCTTGCTGCGCACCGGCAATCCGATCATCCATTCGCCAGCGATCGTGCCCAGCACCTGGCCGCAGCGGCTGAACGCCTCAGATGCCGATGTGGTGCACCTGCACTGGGTGCAGGGCGAGATGCTGTCGATTGCAGACATCGGCCGCATTCGCAAACCGATCGTGTGGACCCTGCACGACATGTGGGCCTTCTGCGGCGCCGAGCACTACACCGATGACCTGCGCTGGCGGGAGGGGTACCGCCCAGGCAACCGCCCCGCCCATGAGAGCGGCTTTGACCTCAACCGCCACACCTGGCAGCGCAAGCGCCGGCATTGGCGCCGTCCGATGCACATCGTTTGCCCCAGCCAGTGGCTGGCCGACTGCGTCAAGGCCAGTGCCCTGATGGCCAATTGGCCTGTGTCGGTGGTGCCCAACCCGCTCGACACCGGCCGCTGGTGCCCGATGGAGCAGCGCCTCGCCCGCGAGATGCTCGGCTTGCCGCTGGAGGCCCCGCTGCTGCTCTTCGGCGCCATGGGCGGCGGCCACGATCCCCGCAAGGGGCTTGATCTCCTGCTCGCTGCCCTTGAGCAGCTCCGGGCCGAGCCCAACCTGGAGGATTTGCAGCTCGTGGTGTTCGGCCAGCTCGCCCCGCGTGAGCCACCCGAGCTCGGCTTCCCCATCCACTACACCGGCCACCTGCACGACGACCTCAGCCTGCGCGCCCTCTACAGCGCCGCCGATCTGCTGGTGGTGCCCTCCCGCCAGGACAACCTGCCCAACACCGGCGTTGAAGCCCATGCCTGCGGCACGCCCGTGGTGGCCTTCCGTACCGGCGGCTTGCCCGACATCGTGGACCACCAGCGCACTGGCTACCTGGCCCAGCCCTTCGAGCCCCACGACCTCGCCGCCGGCATCCGTTGGGTGCTGGCTGATCCGGCCCGCCGACAAGCCCTCGGCCATGCCGCCCGTCAGCGGGCCGTCCAGCTCTGGAACCCCGCGCACGTGGCGGGGCTGTATGCAGAGGTGTACCGGAAGGCGATTGAACAAACACGTGATCGGACTGTGCATGACGCCTATAAACATGTACCCAAATGTACCCAAAATAGATTAAACTTAAATTAACATTCATAGCAAGCTAGATTACGCAAATAGTTCATCGAAGCTGGTCATGATATTCTTCTCATATCGGACTATATTGCTTTTTCCTTGCGCTGGCCCCTAGATGCATTCCCAATGTATTCCTCAGAATGTCAGCCAGGTCTGCGCCTCATGAATAATTATTTATATTGCCAAATTAGCGCAACTGACTGCAGTAGTTTCAGATATTACTAGCAACTAGTGTAATTCGCTCACTATCTCTATTATTCATGGCGGCTCTATTCTCAGGTCTTCTGTTGCTTTTTTTTATTTATATGCGCTGGCGAATCCGCGTCGCAAGAAAAAACAAAAGCATTATATCGCTCTTATTAAATCCTTTGCTATGGCTTAGCTTATGGGCTGCTCTATACTCACTAGTCTCAAGCCTTGGGCTGCTATTTCTCCCGTCTGCATTAGACTTCTTCTTGCCTAACAGCGGCTTACAGCTACAAACAAATGCATACTGGATGCACTTGCTAGCATTTTGCATTTGTTTTATCTTTTTTGCTTTATCATCAGACTACAATAAAGAGTGCGTTTCCCGCAAAAGTGCATATATCTACATTAAGAGAAATCACGGGTTATGGGTGCAAATATTGACCTTGTCTACATTCATCCTATGCATCTTAGCTCTTTCAGCCTCATACTTATTTGTACTTCCTCATTATAGTGTTCGAGCAGTTGCACTTGATGCATACGTACAGTTTGTCTACACCCCATTCAGGATCACAGTGGTTTCAATGTTTCTACCCCTGCTTATATTCCTAACAGCTACTTCTAATCTTTGGGGGAATTCTTTCACCAGAATTTCTTTGTATCTTTCATCGGCGTCACTAATCTTGATAGACTTTAGTCATGGTGGGAGAACAATGGCTTTTAGAATTCTACTGGCTTGGTATTTGGCCTTATTCGCAACAAACAAGCTCAATAAGTACAATTTGCTTACTTTAAGCAGCTTGCCTGCTATTGCTTTTTTAATATCCATGTCTCAGAGAAGTTTAACAGGTCTATTTTCTATCTTGTCTGAGCTTATTGGGACAAGGTTAACAACAGACCTTGTTCTGATAAATAATGATAAAGCTAGTGGAATTGTTAACTCCTTAAACTGTGTATTCATGAGTATGACACCTAATTTTCTAGGCCTTCATGACTGGTGCGCAATCAAGATTAATGAAATTGCTCATCAGGGTTTGGCATTTAGTTATGTGTCCTCTGCATTTCATTATGCCGGATATTCTTTCTATTATATAATAGCGATAATTGCATTCTTTCTGTTATGCCTCAATAAATGGAAGAACACTGGAAGTTATGCAGCATATTCCACATGCTTCCTTACTATTATAAGTATGCAAGACGCATTTCGAACCGATTTAACGCCTATGCTGTCTAGAATATTACTCTTCATGATACTGTATGGTTCTGTAATTATTTTCCCACTGTTAAAGAAAAAAATATCTTCTAATTACAATTAGAGCTTATGCATCTATTCCTTTTTTTAGCAACCATTAGTGTTTCTAGATTTGCTTGCTCACTTCTGCCACCTTTTCCAATGTCTACAATTGAAAATAGCACATAAAATTGTATTCTGATTTCTGAGTATACTGCTCGAAGCTTGTATTTATGATCACAATACTAACGCTTGCAAAAACTAATTCCTTCGACTTGCTAAGGTTAGCACAAAGTCTAAATTCCCAAAGCTCCCTTGACTTTAAGTGGATTTTAGTGTCTTTGATTCAAAAAGATAAGCTGTTGAAGAGCTTGAAATCATTAGAGAATCTAAAAACCCGAACTTCTGTTTATCATCAGAGTCCACTGCTACCTGGACTTTATAACGCCCTAAATCTAGCCATTTCTTATTGTCAAACGAAATATTATGTAGTAGCAGGCATTGATGATTATTTTTTTTCAGACGCTATTGAGGAAATCAATCGATCTATTCTGAGATATCCAGCTATTGACATATTGAGCTTTCCTGTTGCTTCCCATCCTGATGGTACAAGCATATTGCCACAGATGACAATGCCGTATTGGATTGTTGGGCCTCGTAAGTTTTTAAGCTCTCACTCTGTAGGAACAGTTATCCGAGCAGGTCTTCATACGCAATATGGCGCATATCCAAATATCTATAAAATTGCCGGCGATGAAGCATTTCTTCACCGCATTCTCTCATCTAATGGTATCTCATATAAGTATGTACATAGGGACTCCTGAAAAAGCTTCCAGCAAGCTGCCTTGATTTCAGCCAAGAGACATGGGTGCAGGAAGCTCGCTAGATCGGTTATGCAGTGACGAGCAATTCTTCTGTTTCAAGCCATAGAATATCCC
>NZ_JAGQCX010000022.1:0-8853 GCF_024346415.1 Cyanobium sp. Aljojuca 7D2 | reverse complement strand
ATAACCTTGATCAAGAAGTGGGCGAAATAATTCCCATGGAATTGAATCGGAGAGGCGCTTAAGAACAGGCCTCTTATCCTTGAGCTTTGCGACTCGTTGCTGTTCGTCCCAAAAGCCTCTCTGTCCCACCTTTGCCTGCAAAATTTTTGCTCGATTATAATCAACAAATCCCGAAGATCAAGTGCCCTGGCAATTTTTCGAGGTACCCTCAAGACGTACTCGGGAAATGATCCATTCGCAAGCAAAGGAGGCGCGGAGGTTACCCTGCCATAAGTCAGTTTGCAACCTTTGAGTACCCACGAAAACTTTATACAACAAAGAGTCAGGATAAAATCACGAACAACAGTGAAGACCTAGATGGTGTGATAAAACAATGTATACATATCACCACTTAATGGATACCACTCCTGGAGATGCTTGGGATTTGAGGAGATCCGAGTGCAATGAGGAAGCGGATGCTAGTGGAATACCTGTCAGAGGTAGTGCATAGTAAGGGGCACCAACCGCTTCTGGAGAACAACAGAGGCGCAGGCCGCTCCACGCGGCGAAAGAGGCTACAGGCTGGCCGCAGACTCCACTCGTTGCACATGGAGCACTGAGAGAAGCGTAGCGTACGTTGCAGGAGCGCAAGCGAAACAGCTCTGTGAGGCATTGCTAGCAACTTTTGTCACATTTGGAGATTGGTCAAGGGAGCTTGACAAGGTATAGTGGGGAAGAATTAGGTCAACGTAATATGTCGGCATTTGTCGGAAGCGATTCAATGAAGTATCCACTGACACCACTGCAAGAAGGCATGCTTCTCCACTCGGTCAGCGAGCCGGGTGTTGGGATGTATTTCAACCAAGTTGTATACAACATGGAAGACATAGATATAGAAGCCATGCGGGCAGCATGGCAGGCTTTACTTGATAGATATGAAATACTCAGAAGTTCTTTTCACTGGGAGAATAGTAAAACCCCTTATCAACGAGTTGAGAGCGAAGTAATCGTTCCGTTTCATATTGAAGACTGGTCGCATCTCGAACGCGTAGAAAGCCAGAAAAAGCTAAGAGAGTATTTAGGCACGGAGAAACAAAATGGTTTTGATTTTACGGTAGCACCACTAATCAAAGTAACGCTCGCTAAGATTACAAGCAATGAGTGGCTGTATATCTTCAGCCACCACCACCTAATACTAGATGGGTGGTCAAAGAATGAGATAAATAGTGAGCTAAGAAAATATTACGAGGCGTCCAAGAAGGGTGGTAGTATCTCACTTCCAAGTCCTATTCAGTTTCGAAACTATTTAGAGTACTTGCAAAAAAGAGATCGCGCGACTGATCAAGACTTCTGGCAAACCTACCTAAGTTCGGTACATGAAACAAGGAGGCTTCCAGGAGAACGCAGTGGTAAGGCATGGAAGCAGTATCGGATAAGTTTTGGCGAGTGGAGTCTACAACTGACATCAGAGAAAAAGGAGGCAGTCTTGCTTGCTGCTAGGGAATGCCGTGTAACTTTAAATTCGTTAGTTATAGGAGCATGGGGCATACTAATGTCACGGTATGCAGAACAGAACGATATAATCTTTGGGATGCTTGTTTCAGGAAGGCCGAATGATATGCCTGGTATTGAGAAAATGGTCGGAATGTTCTTGAATGCAATCCCCGTGAGAGTTAAGATTAACAATGATCAGACATTTCGTGAATGGATACAGCTCATCCAAAGGGATCAGTCTTCCCTTCGAATGCATGAACATACCCCGCTAAGAGATATACAAGAGTTCTGCGGGCTTTCGACTGGTAAGCCACTCTACGAATGCATCGTAGTGAATACAAACACGGTTGCTATACCACAATCTATTGATGAGACATCACCGAGAAAATCAGGGGTAAACAGAGCATTCGCCTCTAACGTTCAACAGAACGTCCCACTGCATCTAGATCTAGAAACAGTAGGAGAAAATCTTACGTTCAAGATGACATATGATGCTAGGAGATTCTCACAGGAATCTATCGTGAGAGTAATGGAGCATTACTCTATACTGTTAGAACACATAATACAGGGGCTGGACACAAAACTTGGTGACATTTCGATGTTGTCGCAAAAAGAACGACACATTGTAACAACGTCTTGGAATCAAACAGAAATTATTTTACCTGACGAAATACGCGGACTGCATAACCTATTTGAGCGAACAGCCGAGAGGTATCCGCAAAGAATAGCAGCTGCATACGGTGATCAGACAATCAGATATAGTGACCTGGATAAAGAATCAAGTAAAGTTGCTCTGTCATTAATAAGGCTTGGACTAGTCGGGACGATTGTAGGAATTTCAATCAGAAGATCTATAGATGCTGCTATAGGAATTCTTGGAATTCTGAGGGCCGGCTGCGCCTACGTACCTCTTGATCCAATGTACCCAGAAAACAGATTAAGCTATATGATCGAAGACTCTGGAGCATCAACAATACTTGTAAACGATAGCAGCAGATCTTTTGGGGACACTATTAAGGTACTAGAGATTAAAGACTTGATTGCCAATGCCGATGAAGGCTCTGCTAGTTTATTAGCAGCAAATGTTAATAGAGAAAGCTTAGCGTACATATTGTACACATCTGGATCTACGGGCTTGCCTAAGGGAATAGGAGTTCCTCATAGAGTTCCAATCAATCGATTACTAACAGAGCCGATACCAGTTGGAAATGATGAAAGCTTCTGCGCAAAGACATCATTGTCATTTGTGGATTCTATATGGGAGATGTTCTCGGCTTGGATGCACGGATCCAAGGTAACATTCATACCGGAAGAAGTTGTACCCGATATCGAGAATTTTATTGGTGCTATAGAAGCTAGCATGGCTACCAGACTTGTATTAGTACCCTCATTATTAAGAGCTATACTCTACTCAGGCATTGATCTAAGCGAGAGGTTGGGCTGCATAAAGCACTGGATAAGCAGCGGCGAGAAACTACAAGAAGATCTGTCTACTGAATTTTCAAAGAGGTTCCCAAAGGCTACGCTAATTAACATATATGGAACATCTGAAATATGGGATGCAACTGCATACATATCAACTGCAGGCTCGGTTATGAGCGGTGAAATCCCTGTCGGAAAACCTATGGGAAATGTTCAGTGCTTTATTGTCGACGAGTCTATGCAGCCTATGCCTATAGGAATAAATGGTAAGTTGATGGTTGGTGGAATGGGAGTAGCAGATTGTTATTGGGGAAGAGAAGAACTCACAAAAGAAAAGTTTGTCACCAATCCGTTTGGGGGTGGTAATCTTTATAAGACTGGCGATATTGCAAGATGGCTTCCAGATGGAACAATTGAGCTGGTAGGGAGGGAGGATACACAGATCAAGATCAGAGGTTTTAGAATTGAAATTGAGGAAATTGAAAATACTCTACGTACGAATAAAAACATATTAGATGCAGCAGTTTGGGTCTCCGAGGGGGATTCCTTAAGTGCTGGATTAGTTTGTCCTGATGTCATCCCGGAAGCGAGTGAACTCCATATATTTGCGCAAAGATTTCTGCCAGACTATATGGTTCCACGTATATGGTATTTGATAGATTCGATACCAAAAGGCCCTAATGGTAAGGTTGATAGACAGAGCCTTAGAAGCTGCGCTGGGAATAACATAATAAAACAGTCTGCTGAACCTGATGGCAGCATTTCAGAAGCTAAGGTTTCTGAATATCAACAGATGGTACGCGATGCCTGGTCTCAGATTTTAGGTCTTAAGCTTAATCTCAATGATAATGTTTT
Organism: Cyanobium sp. Aljojuca 7D2; assembly: GCF_024346415.1. Lineage (NCBI taxonomy): Bacteria > Bacillati > Cyanobacteriota > Cyanophyceae > Synechococcales > Prochlorococcaceae > Cyanobium > Cyanobium sp. Aljojuca 7D2. The sequence continues at coordinate 5,103 of NZ_JAGQCX010000022.1, read as the reverse complement.
TCATAATGGCGCACATTCACTAACAGCTACAAAAGCAGCTATTGCTATCGGAAAAAAACTAGAGATTAAGATCCCGCTTAAAGTCATATTCGAAAATCCGACAGCCTTAGCGCTCGCATCTTGGTTAGAAGAATATGGCGATAAACTGGTTGGTGCCAAGGAAATGCCAACTATACTTAAGAAAACTAGGGGAAAGGAAGAGCCACTTTCATATAACCAAAAGAGGTTGTGGTTCTTAGACCAACTCAACCCATCAAGTATCGCATATACTGTACCAAATAGATTTACACTCCAAGGTAGCGTAGATGCCCATGCACTTGAAGAAACACTTAAGCTATTGATTTCTAGACATGAAATTTTAAGGACGACATTTGCTGCCAAGGAAGGCATACCGTATCAGGTTATTCATGACCAGATTGACTTTAATCTTGAGTTTGAAGACATATCCTATTACACTGGAAGAGATCTGACGATTAAGGTTGAAGAAAAAGCATCAGAATTTATACGTAGGCCATGGTCTCTTGCAGAAGGACCGCTTATTAGGGCCAAGCTGATTAAGTCTAACCAAGAAAAGTGCACTGTTCTACTTGCGATGCATCATATTATTACCGACGGGCACTCAATGGGTTTGATTGCTAATGAAATCGAGAAAGGATATACAGCCTTCTGTCAAAAGAAGGTGCCAGTACTACCTGCCGTTGATCTACAGTTTGCAGATTTCTCTAGATGGGAAGCTGAATGGCTTCAGGGACAGATATCCAGTAAACACATTGACTATTGGAAAAATAGACTTGAGGATATTTCTGATTTAAGTCTACCGTTAGATTTTTCGAGGCCAAAGGCTGATCAGAACCATGTTGCAACAGTTGAACTAGAACTAGGGCTTGATGTAAAGAAGAGGCTGGAAGTACTTGCCATGGAAACCGAGTCAACAGAGTTTATGGTATTGCTGACTGGTTTTCAGGTGTTCCTCGCTCTTGTATCAGGTCAAGATGAGATCTATGTAGGAACTCCCGTATCTAATAGAGACAGGCCAGAAATACAAAGGACTCTAGGATTCTTTGTAAATACCATCGTTCATGGGCTCAAGCTGAACAGAAACGAAACATTCAAAGAGACTCTTAAACGAGTTAGGCGAGGTGTTGTGAACGACTTGGAATATTCATCAGTGCCGTACGACCTGATAGTGGACGAACTAAAACCTGTGCGAGAGGCTAATAAGAACCCATTGTTTCAGGTTATGTATGTACATCAGAAAGTTTCAAGCGGTCTTACCTTGGGCTCCATGGAGATATCACAGGAGTCAAGAAAAGATGTCTCTGACTTTGATTTACTTCTATCAACATCATCTTCAGCCGAGAAACTAGTATGTACATTACAATACAGGACGAGTCTCTTTCGTGCCGAAACATTAGTTCTATTTAAGCGCATCCTTGAACAAGTATTGATTGAGATGGCTTTCTCAAGTGAGAGTACCATTGCTGAAGCTGATTTTACGGATCAAACTGAAAAAGAAATGATCCTGCAATGGGGGCAACCTAAGCCAATCTCGACGAAGGCTATTCATGTATGTGACTGGGTTGAAAGTGGTGCGCAAGCCTACCCAGAAAGAATTGCCTGCGAAGATGATAATAAGTCAATTACGTATGCTGACCTTGACTGTCTGTGTGAATCGTTCTCGCAATACTTGCTCAATAAATACAATAATGAAGAAACTGTCACCGGAGTCTGCGTTTCAAAGTCTGTCGATGTGCTTGTAGCCCTCTTTGGCACACTTAAGGCGGGTAAGACTGTTATGGCAATAGATCCTGAATATCCAGATGAACGCATAAAGCTAATGCTGGAAGAAGCTTCATGCAGCACGATTGTTGTCGATGAAGAGACAAGGCTACGCCTGCTTGCCCTTGATACGTCGTTAAATCTGATCTCAGTTAATGAGATGCATGGCTTTATTGCTGGTGACAATGCCATGATGGCGCCAAAGCCTTCAATTGCTCCGATCGCGTATGTAAGCTTTACTTCCGGCACTACAGGACGACCTAAGGGTGTACTCATAGATCACAAGAATATTATTGCAACAGTTGAAGCTCAGGTTGAGAATTTTGATATCCACCCAGATTCACGAGTTCTCCAGGTTCTCTCTATTGGTTTTGACGCAGGACTAGCAGAGATATTCAGATCTATATCAGCAGGAGCCACACTTGTACTAGCAAATAGGAATGATCTCTTGGCTGGACCAGGCTTCATCAAACTATTAAGGGACAAAAGAATATCAGTTGCAGCTATACCGCCTGTAATGCTAGGTGCATTACCTGAAACATCACCCGATGAACTGCCTGAGCTAAAGACGGTAATTACTGGTGGTGAAGCATGTCCGATTCATGTAGCACGCCGTTGGGCTAGTAACCGATCATTAGTGCTTGGCTATGGAACAACCGAAACTGCCAATGGATCCCTGTTTACTAAGTCGTGGGATTTAGAAAAAAAGCCACCCTTAGGTAAACCTTTGCCAAATACTTCTGTTTATGTACTTAATGAAAAGAAGCGTATATGTGCAGTTGGCATGCCAGGTTATATTTATATTGGAGGTCTAGGGGTATCGAGGGGGTATATGAACAAACCCGAGCTGACTTCTGAGGTCTTTATTACAGATCCATTCAGTTCTGATCCGACTTCACGAATGTATTCCACAGGGGATAGAGGGCGGTGGTTACGTGATGGCACAGTTGAGTTTTTGGGGCGTCAGGATTCTCAGGTTAAGATTCGCGGACACAGGATTGAATTAGGTGAAATTATCGAGACAATTCAACAGCATCCTTCAGTTGATGACTGCATCATAATTCAACAAAAAGACTCTAACATTCAGCGACTTTTTGCGTATGTTACTGGAAATAAACTTAAAAGTAGTGATGCCAATAAAGAACTTAGAAACTTTCTTAAGTCCAAACTTCCTGATTACATGGTTCCTGCAACCTTTATATGTCTGAAGAAGATCCCGGTTACGTCCAGCGGCAAGGTTGATTATAAAAGCCTTCCAAAGCCAACTCTAAGCTTATTGGCAGATGATTCATCGTACGTAGCCCCTTCATCTGATGTTGAAATCAAAATTGCTTCTATCTGGTGCAAGGTACTAGGGTTAGAACGGGTTAGCCGTGATGCAAATTTCTTCGAGCTCGGAGGAGACTCTATTTTGAGTGTCCAGGTAGTTGCACAGGCAACTTCTTCAGGTATTCCAATTACGGTTAAAGATATTTTTGATTATCAGACTGTTGCTCTACTGGCTGAGTCGTCGATAAATTCAACACTTGTTGATATTGATCAGAGTCCCGTGGTTGGTCCAGTTAAATTTACTCCTATACAACAATGGCACTTATCTAACTCAGGGGCTGTATATTCTGATTATTCGCACTCAATGATTGTTCCACTTAATACTTCGTGGATTAGTGGTGATATTGTCCCTAATGCCATCACTTCGCTATGGGATCATCATGATGCATTAAGAGCGAGCTATGAAATTGACACCACGGGAGTGTGGCATCAACGAATACAGTCTTTAGGCAAAGGCCCTAGCATAATAAAGCATGATATCTCATCCCTAGGTTTAGTCGAACAATCCGATTATATTACTAGCACCATAAAAGAAGCCGCAAGCAAACTTGATATTACGTCCTCTCAGATATCAGTGGTGTTAATCTTCCAGCGAAGATCGCAAACATCATTCGCTGCCATATTGATTCACCACCTTGTAACCGATATTGTATCCTGGAAAGTAATCATTGAAGATTTCCAGTATTGCTTACGCTGTTTCTCGAATCAGCAAGTTCCTCAGCTTCCGAAAAAGACTACTTCTTATGGGGACTGGGCCGATTTATTAGATCTATACTCAAGATCTCAAGGTATACAAGATGAAGTGAGTTTTTGGACATCTACGGCAAGATCATCGGTTAACTCTCTGCCGATAGAAAATAATGTAAGTTCTGATCTAAACTCGGACTCCAAAACCTATGAACTAAAACTTGGCAAACAACATACCAAAGCACTTCTCGCCTCTGTCTCATTGAGTGAATCATGTACTGTACAATTGGCATTACTGACTGCTATCGGTTCAGCTTTCTATGAATGGTCAGGAAATCCCCAAATCTTAATAGATGTAGAAGGTCACGGCCGAGAGGAAGCCATTTTCAGTGATATCAACCTCTCCAGAACAGTTGGATGGTTTACTAGTTTTTATCCTCTGCTGCTTCAATTCAGTAGCTCATTTGATGACATTAGTGGGCATCTAAATGATGTAACTGAGGCTCTCAATACTATTCCCAATAAGGGTCTTGGTTATGGAGTAATCAAGTACTTATTCCCTGACGATGATGTTCGAATGCAAATTAAGAACATGCCTCAATCGCAAATTGCTTTTAATTATATTGGCATAAATAGCTCTAAGAAACCGGAGCGGGCTCCATCAAATGATGATTTGTCAAGCCTTAACATTGGCCAGATTTGGCATCATCAGAGCCCGGCTAAGAATCGTCTTCACACATTTGAGATACTAGCAGCTATCGCAGGAGATGAACTAATTCTGCGCCTAAGCTACAATAAAAATCAATATTCGGATGCTACCGTAGCGACTATCTGTTCATTGTTTGAAGCACATCTATTACGGTTAGTGGGGTCCTTGAGTAATGGCATATAGGCTAGTTGCCTACCAGTCTTCATGTGCATTACCAACTTCCTCCTCTAGGCAAGCCAACTATAATTTCTATAGCACTCTTTAAGAGGTTATACTCATGTTGAACTCCCTCGATTGGGAAACGGCCAAGACCATCGGTATCGGACATTGGATTACTAGAAACATTCCTCTTGTTATCCGGAATATTTCCGATAACTTTAATCCAGCTAAAGGGTACCTCGAAAAATTGCCAGGGCACTTGATCTTCGGGATTTGTTGATTATAATCGAGCAAGAATTTTGCAGGCAAAGGAGGGACAGAGAGGCTTTTGGGACGAACAGCAACGAGTCGCAAAGCTCAAGGATAAGAGGCCTGTTCTTAAGCGCCTCTCCGATTCAATTCCATGGGAATTATTTCGCCCACTTCTTGATCAAGGTTAT
>NZ_JAGQCX010000021.1:0-9635 GCF_024346415.1 Cyanobium sp. Aljojuca 7D2 | reverse complement strand
CCTTGATACGCAACGACAGAGGGGCGGGCATCGCTGGAGCTCCAGACCGTGATCGGAGCCCTGTTGTCGCGTCCTGAGACCCGCCTATGTAGTTGGCGCGACCCGCCTACCTAATTGTCGTCAAATACGCCTGGATGAGAACGTCCTCCAGATCTAGCTCGCCGAGCAACCGCCGCAACACCGCCTGCTTGTGGTTTTTGCCAGTGGTGTAGCAAGCCTGGCTGATGGCGACACCCAAGGCGGCTGAGTAAAGCCCCACCTGGGCAATGAACGCTGAACCGCCGTCGACGGTGGGCTCGATTGAGCCCCTAAGGGTCTTGCCAACCGCGTCGCGGAAGCAAGGGGCTACACACACCAGCTGATCGAGATCCGATGCTCCCCCTGGGATTTGGGCGATCGTTCAGTTACGAATCGCCCCGCTAGCGATGCCACGTCCACCTGTTGGAAGAAGTAGCCAAACGAGGAGTCCGATGGCGGCCGACGCAGCTCCAGGCCGAGTGCTTCTGCGAGAACGGCGTGGTGGCGAATGGCATAGGCGAAGCCTTCTCCGAAGGAGTGACGCTCAAGAACCCGCAGGCTCTGGCATCCGCGCAGGATTCCCAGAATAGCCAGCCGTAGAAGGTACAAGATCTGAAAACGAACCCCGCGCCCCATCCGCGCACCTGGGATCGACCTCAGATAGCTGATCAGGTCGGTATTGATTGCGCCAGAGGCGCTTTGAAGAACAAGTAGTGAGCAATTCTGCAGACCTCAACTCATGCGAAAAGAGCTCCGACATGGAAAATCTGCCGGACTTTTAATCGGCTCTGCATCAAGCAGACCTATGATAGCACAAACATCAAGGGGCAATATCTAGCATTTTTAGCGAACAAAGACTTCTCTACTGCCTTTTGCCAAGACCCTAAAGAAATCAAGCTTAAAATGATTGATTTTGCAACCCTGTTTCGGGGGAGTATACATAGATACTGCCGGGCGTGTCAAGCTATGACTGATAGCGCAAAAATGGAGGAGAAGAATTTATAACGGCATAAAGTTGCAGCCGTTAATCATAGAATACACGGGAAAATAGATCGTAATCCAAGGGGGCGCAATCCTCTTGATTATAATTGTACCCACGTTCGCGAGATTGCTGGGAAGAGATGTGTTGGGATATCATCAGCTCGAATTCAGGAGAAGGAGGGAGGTCGCAGAAGTCAAGTATCCGTAGAATTTCCGAACGAGGGTCTGAAAGTAGGTCTTCAAACCGCACGTGACAAATTCTCTTTGGTGAGGACAATGAGAATGTAGCGTAAAAGCGAGCCACCATATTTGCCTGTTCTACAAGCCACTCATACCAGGTTGGCCACCACTCTGGGTCTTCAAGGTGAGCACGAGAGCAAGTCTTCGAAAGAGTCGACAAATCAAGCAGGGGCTTTAATGACGCAAGGTAGTCCTGTGGGCGACGAGTAATAACAATGAACTTTGAAGAGGAGAATCTCTTTGAGAGGGACGGAAGCCTTTCATTTGAGGCAACTTCCTTTGACAAGAAATGAGAATTAGGAGGCTTTAGAAGAGAAAGTGATGAAATAATAAAAGAGTAAAAACGCTCGAGCTTTTTCGATGAAGTTTCTGTGGGCTCCTGTGAAAAAGCAAAGTTTAAGCGACGCTTGGGAAGATGAAGGAATTGATATGGATGGTGACCGCATCGCTCCTCAAACAAAATTGCATCCTCCTCATAGTCGCCCAATCTATTCGGATGCATTTTGGAAACCAGTTGCTCAACAGGAGATCCCGACCAATAGTTTCTTGTGGAGGCAATACGCTTCACACCGGTGAGATGAGCAATCACCTGAATAGTCAAGGAGGGGTATCGCCACTCAAAATGAGTAAGCCCATAGAACTGGTGAGATGAATTAATTAGAAGACGATGCAATAGCGTAGAGCCGCTACGCGGAGTGCCACAAATAAAGACTGGGTATCTAGATGGAGACAGGCGTCGAGTGACGCAAGCAATCAGGAAGTCAATCGGAAGCAAGAGTAAGCCAATGGGAGCGTAAGCCACCAAAGAGAACAAATGCCTGAAGAGACTCCATCGAGCCACAGGCTTTAAGGTGGCATCAAACAGAGAGGGAATAATTTTCGCAACCGCCCGCCACAAAGGAGCGGGATAGTATGCAAGATACAGGGCAAAGCCGAAAAGTAGATATATTCCGAAGATTGAGCGCAAGACTTCAGTCATAGCTGCTGATACTCTAATGCTGCCAAGCCTGCCCACATGCCTAGCAGCGTGGCCCGCATAGGTCAGCGCCTGGGCTTCCCGCAGATGCCCTGAAATCTGCCCAGATTGCGTGGCTGCAACGGCTTTAAGCGAGAGAATGGGGCATGCTCAATCCCAAATCCTTCCGCTACTGGAACCCGAAGCAGAGATATGGTCAACTGAAAGTCAGGAACAAGGCGGCTGGCGAGGGCATTGTGGCTGCGGTTTTTTCGGGACTGCTCTCGTCACTTGGCCCCGCCTTCTGGCACACGCGATCTGATCGCCTCTCTGCAGGTCCTGCCCGAAGGTCGTAAGCGCCGAGGTGTGTGTTACCCCAATAGCTACTGCTGTTGATGCTCCCCCGGTGTCATCAGCGGCTGCCGCAGCGCCAGGTAATTGGAGTTGCCCAAGGCCCCTTTCGATTCCACCTTCTTCTATTTGTTTGAACGGGTGCAACTGGAGCAGCTCTTTGGCCTGCTCTGGGATTAGATGCTTGCCCAGATTGCCGGTCAGGACAAGGATGTCGACCAGCTCATCTGTGACGGCAAGACCCAGCGAGGCTCTGCCGCTCAGCTAGGAGTTTGTCGCGGATAGAGCGTTCGCACGGCTGCCAGGACAAGCGCTGTTGATCAGCCCAGTCGGCACAGCTGTGATCGGGTGTCCCTGAATCACAGAGGCTGATTCACCACTTCCTGGCCTCAACCCAACGTGCGACACACTCCTAGGCCCGTGAGCTGGGTGTGGCCATCGCCCAGATCGCGTTTGACAGCGGTGAATCACACGTGCGGATTGTTTTGAAGGCCTTGCCAAGCACTCTCGAACTGGAGGATGTGCTGATCCAGGTGGATTCGCTGCACACCTCGAGCGCGTTTTACAACTCCTCGCCTAGCAGAGCACCGTCTTGCTCCTGACCGTTAAAGGCAACCAGTGGCGGCTTAGTCAGCAGATCGTCTTCCAGTTCCGCGGCCACCGGCACCTCCCAGTGATGAAAAGCGATGTTGAGGACAGCTGTGGCAATCAGGTGCGCTGGCAGCCCGCAATGCAACTAACGCCATTCGAGAGCGTTAGGTGGGTGCCAGCCAGCTGGATCGTCGAACTGGTGAGCAGTGGACGGCAAGGCTGCAAGTCCTTCCGCCAAGTCCACGATTTCCTCACGATCCTGCGCACCAGAACGAAAGCACTGCTGCGACGGTGCATCAGCGCTGAGTAATCGAAAATCAGTGGAACTGTCCACGCGATACACAGCGCGGTGAGGACGTCCAACGCTACAGCCTTCGTAATCGCGTTCAGGTGTTGACCTTGGTGTTGACCTTGGCGATCAAACTACTACGTTACAAGGGATTTCGCTCAATCCGGCCTGGCCTGATAGCCGTGAGGCATGACATCTGGTGAATCGTTGGTGGAGCTAGCGTCAGCCCTGCAGAAACTGGATAAATTAACAATCTGTCCCTGCCCTCAGGCTATATTCAGACCCAAGGGATTCACGCCCCCGGGAGGCAGCCTAAGCGGATGAGGCATGACAAGCCTTTTTCATTGAATCTTGACTAATGAAGGAAATTTCGCCGATGAGTTACTTTACACTATTCTCTACAAGGTTGCGTGCCACCTGATAAATGCGGTTAAAGTTGCCACGATTGGAGAGGATGACAATACCAATTTTGGGACTAGTGCGCCAGACTAAAACTGATGTGTAGCCAGAAGTGCTAGCTGTTTTAACAGCAAACTGTCCGCCATTCTCTGATTGATGAAATGTAAAGCCATAACCAATGGTATGCTGGCCCACGCGAGACAAAGGTCGCGACATTTGTCTAAAAGGATACATCAGTGAGTTTGCAGAGATGCCGGTTAGCCCACGAAGGAGAATCAACATATCTTCTGCATTACTGATTAATTCGCCTGCCCCAGCCAAAGCCCCCATGTTTGGGATAGGCGCAGCCTGCAGGTAATCACCTCGCCAAGAATAACCAATTGCAAAATTTGACCTAACAAAATCGGAACCACCAGTTGCTATGGTGCTTTTCATAAGTAGAGGCTTCAATATTTTCGAGGCAACCATGGCATGGTAGGATTTATAATTAAGGCGATTTTGCAGGGCCAGTGCAAGGATTCCAAAGCCAAGGTTTGAATACTTTGTGTTTGACCCTGGTGGAAATTCAAGAATTAAATCCGATTTCAACCAAGTTGAAAGCATGTCAACAGTATAATTTCTACCTGGATTGAATTGGTCAAAATCTGATAAGCCATCATGATCGAGATCACGATAGTCAGCAAGATTTGAGGGATAATTGGGCAAACCAGAAGAGTTGGTAACCAAGTGACGCAGGGTTATATTTGGTTCAAGGTAAGCGAGTGAAGCCGGAAGGATATTATTTGCAGACTGATCAAGTTGCAACCGTTTCTCATATATAAGCTGCGTAAGCATTAAACCGGTAAAGACTTTAGTAAGTGATCCGATCGGGAAAAGCGTTCCTTGATCAGGAGGGTCATTGGATCCGAGCTTCTTAGAGCCAAATGAAAAATACTTATCACCCTCCTCGGTTACAACACCTATAACAAGTCCAGGAGTAGCTTGAGGATTGCGACCAGAAGGATCCACGAGACGTGGGGCATTGGTGGAGATATATCTAGAGATGCGATCAAGAGATGCAATGCGAAGAGGTTTTTGTGTAATAGTACGAGAAGGGTTGGAGGCTGCTTGAGCTTGTACCTGCTCTTGAGGTAAGCTCTCTGTGCTCAGTGGAGATATAGCTTTGCTGACACTACAAGAAGTCAGTAAAGTAGACAACAATGCTAGAAAAATTAGCTTCTCATCCTGGGATGTGGTCATAGTTCGTGCGGAGGTGACTTGACTGTAAGCTCTGCCGTTCGGGATGGCGTAGGAGGTTATGATGGTGTGAAACTCCTAAAGCCATGCAGCAGATCCCTGAAAGCCTTAAAAGAATCCTAAAGGAATCCAAAGAGCTTCTTGAAGAACAAAGCGAAGCTTCGGCTCATGACGCTCGAGAGCTGCTTCTAGAACACCCAGACGCAGCTGAAGTCCCACTTTACCATTTAATGCTAGCAAGGTGTGCAAAGCTTTGCGGAGATGTAGAGTCAAGTATTAGGCATCTTGAAAAAGCTCTGGAATTAAGCCCTGATAACACAACGGCCCTGTTAGTTGTTGCTGAATATAAACTGAGAAAGCAGAAGAAAGAGGAGGCCAAAGAACTACTGCGACGAGCTAAGAATTCGCCAGAAATCCAAATTGAGCAGATAATAAAGATTTCCCAGCTCTTGGCCCAAGCAGACGAGATAGGCGAAGCAGTCGAGTTTTTGCAAGATGCTCAGGCTTCTAGGCCAAATGTGCAGTTGCTGAGAAAAGCATATGCTACTTCGCTCAAGCTAGCTGGTCTGAACGAATCATATGAGAAGGAGACATTGCTGTATCTAGAAACACAAGATCTAAAAGAAACAGTTGAAGACCGGTTACAGCTTGGCAAGTACTATTTAAGTAACAAAGAATACGATAAGGCCCTCGGAGTCCTAACTCCTCTTCGGAGTGTGCATGACCAAATTTCTAAAGAGAAAAGCAAGGATTTGCTTTTTATAAATTTAGCTCTGTGTTATGTCAAGGTTGACAACAAAGACCGGGCAAGAGAGATGTTAGCCATGGTCAAAAGAAATGATACCTTAATGTCTAATTACGTTTGGTCCGAACTTCAGTTTGCAGAGGGTGACATCGAGAATGCATTTAAGTCTGCAAGCGCAGTAAAGAGCATGGGCACAATGAAATTAAAAAGTGCCGAGATTAAATCTGACACACTGCAACAAGCTGCGTCAGTAAGTCCTAGTTCAGAAATCGAAAGAAGCATGATTGAAAATCGTCTCAGTAAAATTAAAGCAATCGGGTTAGATGGCTTAGAAGATGAAATGCTGGAGAACGATTCAGTGAGTGTTAGATCTTTTCTTGATAAATATGAGTATTCGATTATGATTGGAGTTGAGGGTTAGAATATAATGAAAAAATATGGCATCCGCGCAAGAAAAGGGGTTCGAGTTGCTGAAGGCCCTCAAGATACATGGATAGTTTATTACACGCATGATGGTAAGAGAAAGACAATTGAGATAAGCCACAACGAAGGCAAGGCTCTTAAAGTAGTTTTGCTTACAAACGGAATAACATCTGAGGAGCTAAGACAGAATCTAGGTCTTGAAACAACAACATTTAATGAGTGCTTGCAAAAGCTTCGCGTTCGCGACCTGATCGAAGAGGTAAGTGTAGATTTGATCAAACATAGTTCTGATATTGGCAATACTTCAATGTTAGTTGGCGATACTCGCCAGGATATTAGCAGTAAAAAGACTCAGCGCAATGATAGGTTTAAGCGCATAGATAGATATACATTTCTGATCTGCAATCTTCGCGATATGAGGTGGCTCGTAGATTTAGGATTGATAAAATGGCTTGGTAGATATAATTCTTATTTTCTTCTTCCAAGTATCCTGCTTTGTGTTTTTTCACTAAATTTATTTTATAATTCACCGTCAAAAGCATTGGGCAACAAATTTATTTCGGAAATATTTACAAATACATCTATTGTTGAAGTCTTTGGGGTATTTCTAGTCAGTCAGTTTATAACAATAGCTTATAAGATATGTGTTGGACTTGGAAAAGATTCCTTGTCTGGCGCATTATATTTGAAAATGATGGGTGGGTTCCATCCAGTTTTTGAAGCATCTCAGGACAAGCAATACGATCCTAAACAATGGGCCTCCAAATGGGAATACCTTTGTTATATCGCTTCTCCACAGATAATGAGAGCAAATCTCTTGTCTTTATCTGTGTTACTAGTGTACATAGGGTATCCGTTCGCAACTCAGTTAACCGGTTTTGCCCTCAAGATTCTTCTTATTAATATAAGTGTTGCATTGATAACACTGTTCTGGGCCGCTTTCCCTTCACCTGGAGCGCTCTCATTTAAATTAATGGAATTATACAACATAATCCCATCTAGGTTAGTTGGTTTGTCAGTACAGAAAGTCTTTTCAGGCGTTAAAACAGAATCGAATAGAAGGTACAGATTAGTTTTGCTTTTAATCGCGCTCTTACTGCTTGTCAAAGTATTATACTTGCTATTCTTCTTGCTGCCTGAAGCAATACATGATACTCCATTAGTTCTTGGCAGCTGGACCCCGCAAATACTATACATTACGATGGTAATCCTGGCCATAAAATTTATTGAATATAAATATAAGTCAAATTCTGCTAAAACGCCCTCGCAAGGCTCGAACAACTCTCAACAGCTTAAATTAAATAGATTTAGTGATGACAGCAGGCCGTCATCTGCAACGAGTTCAAATAATATCTCTGTACTTGAAAGCTTTAATTGGCACACGTTTGTTAGAACTAAAAGGAACCGACTTGTTGCGTTCGCACTGTTAATACTAATGATATTCCCCTACGCTTCAAGTGTAACCGGTACAGCAAAAATTAACGAAAAGATGAGTCTTGATATCAAGTCCTCGGAAAAAGAAACATCAATAGTCGAAAAGATTTGGCATGTAGGACCATCAGCCGAAATTATCAAAAAAGGGGATATACTCATATCAATGCAGTCTCCGTCTCTTGAGTCGTTAATCAACCAAGGGAAGGACCGAGTAGATTCACTTGTGAGGAGTGAATCAATCATTAAAACAGAGATTCAATCTCTTACAAAAGGAAGTAAATACGAAGAGTCTTTGAACGCCGATGATACTGTTCTTCAAAATGTCTCTGACCTTGATTCCCAGAAGTACGCAGTAAATTCCTTGAAGCGTCAAGCTTTAATTTTGGAAGATCAGGTAAAAACGTACCGTGATCTTGCGAGCAAGGGAGCATTGAGCGAGGTCCAATACCAAGATAAGTTGGTAGAGCTAGAGCAAAAAATGACTGCGTTAAAGGACTCTAATTCACAAGTAAATCGTATCTCTGCCGAATTAACTAAATCTAAGCGTAATAAACAGATCGAGCAAATTCTTTCACTCTCGGAAAGTCTCAACACTGCGTTGGATAAACTCAGGTCTACACAGTCTGACCTGGCATTAGAGAGAAAAGAATTACGTGAGTTAGAGAGGAGACAGCTCGATATGATAGTCAAGGCACCTTTTGATTGTGTTATCGACAGTGATACATCCCTTCTGCATGGTAAAAAAATCGCTTATGGCGAACAATTATTAAGCGTCAAGTCTGTTCCGTCAGAAGCGGTTGTTATTTCCGTTCCTGAGTATGATCGTGCTGATGTACAGATTGGAGCTAAAGTCGAGGCTCGTCTCTACTCAAAAGTATATGCTGAGTTGCGTGGTCGCGTTTCATCTGTTTCTCCGGTAACTACTAATAGTAACGACCAGGAGATAGTTGATGTTTACATATCTCTTGTTCATGAGCTGCCAAGTAATTTCATAGGGGCTTCAGGTACTGGTAAGATAAGAAGTGGATGGACTTGCTTGCTTTGGAACTTTGCTAAGCCTATTGTACGGTTTTTAAATGTTGACCTCTGGTCCATACTGCCCTAGACCGTTTTTTGAAACATGTTTTCCCTAACACATTCTTCCAATAATGGCATCTCCTTGCTATGTGCCAGCAAAATAGAAAGAAAGTTCTCCTGAATTAGGCTTGCTTCGAGCTATCTCTCATCAAAGCAGTCCTTGCCAGTTGGATTGCGATTTTGCGGTTTATCCCTAGATGTTTTCACTTGAGAACATTGTCCAGATCAAATGAAGTGGTGAACAGCATATATACATGTATGTCGTATGAGATAACCCCAATTGTCAGATGTCAATCAGGTCGAAAGTCCATTGCATCCTTGATCTGGTTGCCAGCTTAAGGATGTTTCATTTAAGACTGGTGCAGGATGGCGGCCAAGTGGGTCTGTGATGTGAGTGGGCGGCGTGAGGTCGGTGCGCCCGGTCCCTATCCGCATCGTAGACGGGCCTCTTTGGAGGCGGCTTTTCAACGCTACGGGTGCTGATTGCTGCATGCAAAAGTAGGTTGCTGGATAAGCTGGAGCTCCTCACCGGCTACTACCGCAAGTCGCTGCTGCGTCTGCTGAACCGGCACCCCTCACCAACGCCAGACGGTGTGGAAGCAATGGAGGAGAAGGGTGAGCTCAAACCCCATCCGTGCCGGCGCTATGGCCCTGAGGCTGCAGCGGCCCAGGTTCCCTTTTGGGAGGCCAGTGATCGGTTGTGCGGCAAGCGCCTGGTGGCTGTCAGATGTCAGTCAGGCTGAAAGGCGCTTAGCATCAGATATTTGTTACCCAGGGCCGACTGAAAGTCAGGCACAAGGCAGCTGGCGCGGCCATGCTGGTGCCGGTTTTGTCGGGACTGCTCCCGTCCGTTGGCCCATTCTGTTGCCAGTGCTGATCTGATCGCCTTCCTGCAG
>NZ_JAGQCX010000020.1:0-17613 GCF_024346415.1 Cyanobium sp. Aljojuca 7D2 | reverse complement strand
GGATATTCTATGGCTTGAAACAGAAGAATTGCTCGTCACTGCATAACCGATCTAGCGAGCTTCCTGCACCCATGTCTCTTGGCTGAAATCAAGGCAGCTTGCTGGAAGCTTTTTCAGGAGTCCCTAAATGACTAGGGGCTTTCGAGAACCCTAACGCAGTCATCCAATGCCTCCATGTGTTCATCTTCTGTAAGGGCATCCCAGGCTTCTTTCTGACGCAGTTGCTCGGCCTCCTCCTCTTCGTCGACAAAGCTCGACTCCGCGTCGAAAAGCTCGTACGGCGCCTCAAGGGGGTCGTATTCGGTATCAATCCCCAACGCGACGAGCACATTGCATAGGCAGTGCGCCCAGGTGCAGTTGCCGTATTCCACTGAATCCGTGGCCTCCTGGATCCAAACATGCGGCGTGCCCAGGGCTTTGGTGAAATCCCCCTCCTCGACAAACCTGTTGTACGTACTCGCTAGGAATTCTTTTTTCTCATCCGAGAGATCCCCGTCCCGGGCATAGTCAGCAATAACGGATTGGATGCACAGCTGTTCAACCATCGTGAACTCGCGAGGAACTGACCGCGAAGCTCATGTCTTGGCGGATCAGTTGAACCTAAAACTGAAGATCAAGCTGAATAGCCCACGAGCTTCAAATGTGCTGCGTATCAGCTTGCGCCATGCCAACAGCGCAGTTGGCTTAAGCCGAGGGAGTCGGGCTTGAGGGTGCTGGCGCTGCTGGACATGAGCGCTGCCTGGCGAAAGGGATTGGGCCATGGCGACGCGCCCGGCCCGCTGGTGCTCAGTACAGCCCGGGAACGTTCCGAAGGTCTGCATGACCTGCCATTGGTTCCGCCTTCACGGCGGGGTGAACTGCATCCCGGCGCTCCCCCGCCAGCTGCACCTGGGCCTGATTGCCCATGGTGAGCACTTCATCAGCCGCTGCCAGGGCTGAACCGATGGGATTGTCCGGCAGAAGGGCCCGGCTTCCCGGGTTCGCTTAACCAGACCTCACGCCCCATCAAAACCCCCTGGACTGAGTCCAAGGAGGATGGGTGAAGCAGCTCTGGGGAGCCTGAGCCAGGAAGCTCAGAAGTAGAGGAGCAGACCGCTGAGAGCGGTCATCACCGGTTTCTCTGTGCCAGGTAGCTTGTGCGGGTGAGCACATCGGTCGTCATGCCGGTGAGCACCACCACCAGAGCAATGACAACGGTGATGGCGACGGCATAGCCGGTGCTCGTGGAGCAGCCGAGGCCGAGCTTGCCAAGGATGCTTTGGCCAGTGAGCAGCACTGTGCCTAGACCGATCAGGAAGCCAACCATGGCCTGGATTCCAGCCACTGGCTGCGCTCAGTCCGGCGCACCACCCAGGGAGCCGGAGGGGTTGGGGAGACGCCCCTCCACCTCCAGCCGCATCGTGATGATCCGCTGCACCACATACACCAGCTGGGCCGTGCTCCAGCCCGCCATCAACACCCCATTCACCGCCTCGGCGACGCTGAGCAGGCGCCAGCACGCCGGCAGGGTCATGTCGCCATAGCCCACCGTGGTGAATGTGATGCCGGAGAAATAGAGGCTGCCCTCCAACCCCGAAAACAAGCCCAGCCCCTGATACAGCAGGGCCCAGAGCAGGATCTCCACCCACAGCGCCAGCGCCGTGAGCAGGGCCATCGCCAGGATCATCAACAGCCGCCGCCGGCTGCGCGGCGCGCACCAGGCGTCGAGCCGTTGCCGGTGGGTGAGCTCCGCCTGGATCACCGTCACCAGCGTGTGAATGATGGCGGTGAGGATCAACATGCCCACCGCCATGCCCAGCTGCGCCGGCAACCCCATACAAATTCCAGGGGCCTGGGGTGGTGTGCCCTGGCCCCAGGCAGGTGCGGCCGCGGCCAGCACACCCAGGCCACCGGCACCAGCCAGCCGCCGATGGCGCGGCAGCAGCATGCTCTTCATCCGATTCACTCAGCTCCCGACAACTCTGGAGTGAGCGGCTCCGGCACGGGCATCCCCAGCCAGCGCGCTTCCTCCCGCGCCGCCGGCAGCAGCCGTTGCAGCTGCTCGCGGCTGGCGGCGGGATCTGCCTCGAGCTGGCGATACCGACGCAGCGCACTGTTGGGAAACAGCAGCAGCCCCACGGCCAGCGCCAGGCCACAGCCCATCAGGTAGTCGATCCAGCGGTTGGGGATGTACCAGGCCACCAGCGGCCCGTAGCCCACAAACGCCACCCCGCTGGAGATCAACGCCGTGCGCAGATAACTCGCCTTGTTCAACGCCATCACCAACGCCGCCGTGCCGCCCATCACCAGGCCGTTCTGCAGCGCCCCGATCCCCAGGGTGTTGAACACCAACAACGGCATCAGGATGCCGAACGACACACCAACCATCCGGTCGCGCACCCGGCCGAGGGTGTCGCCGATGCTGTCGTTCAGCAGCAACACCACCCCGAAATAAAGATATTTCGGGGTCACCGCGCCCACCCCCTGGCCGATGGCCAGGGCCAGGCTGGCAAACACCAACTTGCGCCAGAAAAACGGCGATTGCAGGCCTGCGATCACCCGCTCCGCCACGGGCGGCTCGGCCGGCTCCGGGGCCGGGCCCGCTGCTGGGCCCTCAGAGGCGGGGATCACGGCAGGCGAGAAGGCCAGCTGCACCGCCGTGCCGATCGCCAGGCCCAGGGCAATGGCCAGCACTTCCTGGCCCCAATCGTCCCAGCTGGGCGCACTGGTCAGTAGCGGCAGCACGCCCGCCACTGCCACAACGCCCGAGAGCATCCGCAATTTGCCGGGCAGCAGCAGGGTGAGCAGCTGCATCAACGCCGCCACCATCCCAAACAGAAACACCTGGGGCACCGCGCTCAGGGCCAGCGCCAGCACGACGCCCACCGCCATGCAGAACCCCACCACCACCAGCAACACCGGATAGATCGCCAGGGGCCAGCGGCTGAAATCCGTTCGCACGATCAGGGCCGCGATCACCGCGCCATAGGCGATCGCCTCACTGCTGAGGGTGAGGCCATCGCACGCCGCACTGGTCAGCCCCACCGCCAGAGCGATCACCAGGGCCCCACGCAGCTGCACCATTCAGGCCCGTGGGGGCCGCAACGCCCGGGCCCAGCCCACCAGCAGCACCACCAGCAGCAGCGCCACCCAGAACCACAGCCGCGGCGGCGAGCTGATCGCCGCGATCACCAGCAGCAGCAGCGCAATCCAGGGGGCCGGCTGCCGCCAGGGGTTCAACCAACGATCACGGTTATTCATCGCTCAGCACCCCCCAGCCAGCGCAGGAACGGCAGCACAAAGCTCACCAGGGAGCGCCGCTCCACCTCCACCTTGGCCCGAGCCGGCGTGCCGTTCTCCAGCGGCAGATCGGGCCCCCGCCCGCTGCTCCAGCGCAATCCACTCGGGGTGGCGGCGGGCTCCAGTTCCACGGTCACCAGGCGCACCGGCGAGCTGATCTTGTCGGCAACGGTGGCCAGGGGGTCGCCACCTTCACCAAAGGCCGCCTGCCGGCTGCGGGCGATCAGGCTCTCGGCCAGCTCCGGATCACCCACCACCCGGCTCACCTCCGCCAGATCGGCGATCGCCGGGGAGATGGCCACAATCCGGCCCTCCACAGAGCCGTAACGCTCGGCCGTGCCGCCATAGCGGTCTCGCGTCTGCAGCAGGGGATCGAGCTGGATCGACTCGCCCAGCCGCAGCCGCACCACATCGGCATCACTGAACAGCGCCGTGGCCAGACGCGGGCGGACGCTCTGCTCCGGCCCGGGGCCCAGGGTGCCCAGCCGTTGCCCCGGCAGCACCGCCTGTCCCGGGCTGACCGCCAGGCTCAACAGCCGGCCGGCCCGTGGCGCCAGCACCGCCTGGGCATCCTCCTGACCCTCGAGTTCGGCGCGGTTGGCATCGAGCTGGGCCAGTTGGCCCTGCAGGGCTTTGATCTGACTCAGGTTGCGCAGGTAGAGATCCTGAGCGCCCACCCACAGCGGGCTGTAGCGGGGGATCACCTCATCGCGGCGCAGGGTTTCGAGCGCCGCCAGCTGCTTCTGCACCGGCTGGTTGGTGGTGCGCAGCGTGCCGATCTGGGCCCGGATCGCCTCCTGCTGCCGGTCGATGGCCTGCCCTTGCCGCTCCAGGGCCGCAGGGTTGGGGCCCACCACACCAGCGCCCGCCGCCGCCTGGTCCACCCGATTCAGCGTGGCCAGCAATTCGCCTTGACGCACGGCATCGCCCACCCGCCGGGGCAGGGCCTGCACCTGGCCTGCCGATCGCGCATAAAACCCAACGCGGCTGTCCGGCTGCAGCAGCACCGCACTGCCCTCCACCTTCACGGCCACGCCCGGCGAGAGGGCCCAGGCTCCACTGATCGCCGTCACGAGCGCCATTGGCAGCAGGCTCAGCGCCCGGTCCGTTGCTGCCATGCCGCCCTGCTGCGCTGCCACGGAAGAAGTGGCCTTACCGTACCGGCAATTCTTTCGTTTAGAGCTTTGCGTCGGCGATCCCGCTGGATGAGTGCGCTCGCAGCGGTGATCCTGGGCCTGGTGCCGGGCCAGGGGGTTCAAGCCGCCACCCCTCCCCTGGTGCTCAGCCGTCAGCAGGCGCTCGAGCTGGGCTTGGGCGGCTCCCTCAGCTTGCGCAGCCGGGTGCTGACCGTGGAGGAAAACCAGGCGCTCGTTGGCCTGGCCCGCTCCCGTTTTCTCCCCAAGCTCGACCTGGTGGCCCTGGGGACCTTTGCCCAGGTGAATACCGACATCGGCTTTATTTCCAACCTGCCCACCATCGGCGATCTCAACCTCAATCTCGGTGGCGACAGTTCAGCCCTGATCAACAACACGTTTGTGAATCTGGGCCTGATCCTGACCCTGCCGCTGGTGGACTTCGGCCGCGGCCCGCTGCAGCAGGCGGCCCAGGCCGATCTGCAGGCAGCCCGCGCCGACCAGGAGGAACAGCAGCGGCGCTCCCGCTTTGACATCCTCAGCCGCTACCTCGCCGCCCAGCTGAGCGCGGCCCAGCTTCCGGTGTGGGAAAGCTCCCTGGCGCTCTCGCGGCGCCTGCTGAGCGATGTCAACGCCATCCGGCGCGAAGGCCTGGCCCCTCGCATCGACACCTTTCAGGCTGAAGCCCTGCTGCAGGCCGACCTGCAGGGATTGGCCGAGGCGCAGGCCCAGCACGCCATTGCCCTGAGTGCTCTGGCCCGGGTGTTGAATCTGCCAGCCGAATCCCCCGTGGAAGCCAGCGATCCACTCCAGCCCGACCCAGCCTGGAGCCACAGCCTCAGCGACAGCCTCAGCCAGGCCATCGCGCAGCGCCCCGCCCTGGACAGCCTGATCCAACTGCAGCAGGCCCAACGCGCCAGGGTGCAACTGGCCCGGGCCGGGCGGTTGCCCAGCGTCGGGTTGCTGCTGGGTGGAGGGATCAGCGGCGATTGGCTCAACGTTCCCAACCAGAGCGTCACCCCCAATGTCAGCAGCGGCGGCATGGGTGCGTCGTTGCCGACGCTCAGCACCAGCGGCAATGCCTCGGGCAGCTTTACGGATTGGGGGGCCGCCATCACCGTGCGCCAGCCCCTCTACGACGGCGGCGTCACCCGCGAGTCGATCGCCCTGGCCCAGCGCCGCGCCGACCAGGCGGAGATCAGCGTGGAGCAGGCCCAGCAGGCGATCATCCAGAGCGTGGAAACCTGGTTTGCCACGCACCAGGCAGCCGCGTCGCAAACCACGGCCGCCCGCGCGGCCATCACCGCCGGCGAACGGGCGGTACAGGATGCTCAGCTCCGCTATCGCGCCGGCCTCTCACCGCTCACCGAACTGCTGATCGCCCAGCGCAACCTCCAGGTGGCCCGCTCCGCCGAAGCCAGCGCGATCTACCGCTGGAACCTGAGCCGCGCCGGGCTCGAATTGGAAACGGGTCTGGAGCGCTGATCGCCACCCGGCTCATCCAAGACCCAACAGGGTCGTGCCTTGCGCTGGAGTTACCCATGAGTCGCCGTGTCCATCCCCCTGCCGGTGATCGTCCATGCCCTGGCCGCCACGGCCTGGCCCGGCGGGCATTTGCTGTTGCATCTTGGGGTGCTGCCCAGCGCGCTGCAAAAGCGAAGCGCAGCTTCTCTGGGAGACGTTTGTGCCGCAGGGCCTCACCGCCCTGGCCATCCAGGCGCTGACGGGGCTGTGGATGGGCTGGATCTATCTGCCCGGGGTCCAGGGTGTCTTCAGCCCAGCCAGCCCGATCGGGATGCTGGTGGGCGTCAAGCTGTTGCGCCTGGCCAGCACCGCTGTCCTCGCCCTGCACGCCCGCTTGAGGCTCATCCCCAACCGCAGCGATGACAACCTCAGCGGCCTGGCTTGGCACATCCGCAGCATCACAGACCTGGCGGGCGATCGCCTTTGTGGTGGTGGGTGCCCTGATCCGGCTGGGTGGATTGAGCTGGGCTGAGCGGGGCGGGGCACAACAAAGCCCTGGTCGAGGTCCCTAGAAATTTGTCTCCTCAGCCGTGGTGCCGTCCCAAGGGGAGCGGGCGCAGCTGTGCGAGAGGCTTGCTTGGCAACAGCCGTGATCGTTGTCCGATCAGAGGGTCTTCAGTTGTGGTCGGAGCTGCCGGCGCTGGCACCTGGCACCTGGGGCCAGGTGTCTAGGGGGACGTTCTGCAGCTCCGGGGCACCTGAGGCGATGCAGTGGACGGCCATCAGGCCAGGAGCATCCGTGATCCGTAGAGAGTGTTGGAGCTGGGCCGGATCGTCAGCGCGCTCCTGTGGCTCAACGAAGAGTGGTGTGGCCGGCCGGGGCCACCGGGGTGGAACGGAAGCCGCCTGGATTGAGCGGATCGGACTTGATGCGGACCGAGGGCGCGCCGTACTGGCCAGGGACGACGCAGCCGCTCACTCCGTAGGGGCTGCCCAATGCTCCGCAGGTCTGCGACAAGGCTGGGGCCGCGGCGAGTAGTGCCGCGCCACCAATCACCACCGAGAGCGTCCGGCTGCTGCTGGCGTGTTGTTCGACCCAGGAGCTGCAGGCCGCGGCTACCTCCCCAGCCAGTGAGCGGAAGCTGCGGCCGGCCAGCTGGTCGAGCTGGTCTCTGAGTTGGGCCGGCACACGCGCCCGGATTTCTACGGTCTGCACGGGGTGCGTGTCAGCTGCGTCGATGGGTCGAAGCGATGAGGTGTCGTCCATGGCGAGGTTGGTTGTTGTGGAGAACGCCCCGGCTCTCCGCGATGCCCTCTTGATCTGGTGGAGGGGCAATGGGCGGCACGCGATTCCCTGGAAGCTCAGGCCAGACGGGGAACGGCCTGCGGACGGGGAGCCGCTGTGTGCACTCAGTACGTGGATTGCCGAGGTGATGCTGCAGCAAACCCAGCTGCAGGTGGCACTGCCCTACTGGCGGCGCTGGATGGAGCGCTTCCCCAGCCTGGAGGCCCTGGCGGCCGCTGAGGAGCACGACGTGCTGCTGCTCTGGCAGGGCCTGGGCTACTACGTGCGCGCCCGGCGCCTGCAGCGGGGGGCGCGGCAGTTGCTAGCCGCCGCAGCCCCTGGCGCCGACCCCTGGCCCCGCACGCTCGAGGGCTGGCTGGCCCTGCCGGGCATCGGCCGCAGCACCGCCGGCAGCATCCTCTCCTCGGCGTTTGATCTGCCCTTTGCGATCCTCGATGGCAACGTCAAGCGGGTGCTGGCGCGGCTGACCGCGAGCCCGCGGCCGCCGGCGCGGGAGCTCCCAGGGCTCTGGCGGCTCAGCGAGCAGTTGCTCGATCCGCAGCGGCCCCGAGCGTTCAACCAGGCTCTGATGGACCTGGGCGCCACCGTCTGCACGCCCCGCAACTCCAGCTGCGGCGTCTGTCCGTGGCAGGGGCACTGCGTTGCCTACGCTGCCGGCGACCCCGCCGCCTACCCGGTGAAAGAAGCGCCCCGCGAGCTGCCGTTTCAGGCGATCGGCGTGGGGGTGGTGCGCAATGCGGCTGGTGAGGTGCTGATCGACCAGCGGCTCAACGAGGGCCTGCTGGGCGGCCTGTGGGAGTTTCCGGGTGGCAAGCAGGAGCCCGGCGAGGAGATCCCGGCCACCATCGCCCGAGAGCTCCGCGAGGAGCTGGCGATCGCGGTGGAGGTGGGCGAGGAGCTGATCACGGTCGACCACGCCTACAGCCACAAGAAGCTGCGCTTCGTGGTGCACCTGTGCACCTGGCGGAGCGGCGAGCCACAGCCGCTGGCGTCCCAGCAGGTGCGCTGGGTGCGGCCCGAGCAGCTGGGCGACTTTCCCTTCCCCGCCGCCAACGCCCGCATCATTGCGGCGCTGCTGGCCCATTTGCAGACTGAGCCCCAGGGGCTGACGAGAGTGTGAAACGCCAAGGGGGTCGACACGGATTGCTGACCTGGGGCGCAGGTCTGCTGCTTCTTGCCTGGGGCCTGCCTAGCCAAGCCCTGCCGGTGCTGCGGGTTGGCGTCGTGGATGGCAGTCAGCCCTGCAGCTACCGCGAGGGTGGGGCCTGGAAGGGCCTGGCGGTGGGGCTCTGGACCCGGGTCGCCCAGACCCAGGACCTGCCCTATGTGTTGCGGCCGATGCCCTCGATTCGGGCCATGCTCGAGGCCACCCGCCAGGGTCAGCTGGATGTGGCGGTGGAGTGCATCAACATCAGCCCGCAGCGGTTTCGGCGCTATCGCTTCAGCCTTCCTTTTCAGGAGGACGGCCAGGCGGTGCTCGTGGTCAACGATCGGATCAGCCTGGGTAGGGAGTTCCTCTCAGCGGTGATGAGTCTTTCGCTGCTGCGGATGGTGGGGCTGCTGGTGCTCACGCTGCTGTTGATGAGCGCCGTGGTCTGGTGGGTGGAAGGCCACGCCGCCCAGGCCTGCGCCAGCGGCAGGAGTCGGGCGCATCACTTCATCAAGGTGTTCACGATCCTGCTCACCGGCGAAGGGGACGACGCGATCGTGGACACCAGCCGCGGTCGCGGTGTGCTGATGGTTGGCTACCTCGTGCGCAACGTGTCCAGTGCGGTGCTGGTGGGTTTCCTGACCGTGGAACTGGTGGAGGAAGCCCGAGGCCGTGCCAACCGCCACTTTGAAACGCTGGCTGAGGTGGCGACCCTGCGGGTCGGCTACAAGGCGGGCACCGTCAGTGAAGACCTGCTCCGCGAACTGGGCTTGCAGCCGGCCCCGGTGGGTCGCCAAGCCGTACCTGGGCGGGTGCCGCTCGCGTCGATCACCAGCGCCATAAATCTCTTGCGTCAGGGCAGCCTCGATGCGGTCTTGGCCGACGAGTTGCAGCTTCGCTACCTCAAGGCCCAGGCCTCCAGCGGCGGCCTGATGCCCGTGCTGGCGATCGCTGGGATTCGCCCGGAATCCCAGGGCTTTGCCTTCTCGCCAAGGCTGCCCGCGACCACCGCGCGGCGCATCGATCTGGCGATCACAGAGCTCAAGCGTAGGGGTGTGGTGCAGCAGCTGCGCCGCGAGGCGCTGGCTGCTCCGCTGGCCGATGAGCCGAGCCTGTCCTCCGCGAACTGACCATGGCGCCCGCTCCTCTGGTGATCTGCCTTGGTGAGGCTCTGATCGATCGCCTCGGCCCCCATGGGGGTGATCCGGCTGTGGATCCAGCGCGCTGCGACGACCGCCTCGGAGGCGCCCCCGCCAACGTGGCCTGTGCCTTAATGCGGTTGGGGACCCCCAGCGGCTTTCTGGGGCGGCTCGGCCGCGATGCCATCGGTGCGGCCTTCCGCGCCTTGTTTGCCGCCCGTGGTGTTGACACTGCAGCCCTGCAGTGGGATGCCGAGCGGCCCACGCGGATCGTGCTGGTGCGGCGCGATGCGTCCGGGGATCGGCAGTTCGGCGGTTTTGCCGGGGATCGGGGTGCGGGATTTGCGGATCAGGCGCTTGATGCCAGCGCGTTGTCTGCCGCACTCGGGCCCCTGCTGGCGACGGCGCGCTGGTTGCTAGTGGGCACGATCCCGCTCGCGTCGCCCGCCGCGGCGTCAGCCTTGCAGCTGGCCTGCCGTGAGGCCGCGGCGGCCGGCGTGGCCCTGGCCCTCGATGTGAATTGGCGCCCCACCTTCTGGGATCCGGCCGCCGATCCCGCCAGTGGCCCCACCCCGGCTCAGAGCGCCGCCATCGCCCCCCTGTTGCAGCAGGCCGCCCTGCTCAAGTGCGCGGCCGAGGAAGCCCGCTGGCTGTTTGGCAGCGACGACCCGGCGGTGGTCAGCGCCGCCCTGCCGCAGCACCCGGATGTGGTGGTCACCGATGGCGGGGCGCCGCTGCGGTGGTGCTTTTCCGGCCGCAGTGGCGAGTTGCGGGCCTTTCGGGTACCGGTGGTCGACACCACCGGTGCGGGCGATGCCTTCACGGCGGGTTTGTTGCACGGCTTGTTGCACAACCCATCCCAGAGCGAGTTGCACAACCAGCCGGAGCCGCTGCTGCGCTTTGCCAGTGCCTGCGGTGCCCTGGTCTGCCAGGGGGCCGGCGCCATTGATCCCCAGCCCAGCGCCAACGCGGTGGAGGCTTTCCTCGCCAGCCACGACGCCTGAGAGCGTTGAGCTGCTCAGGTTGGTGCGCTCAGTCCGGTGCGCACAGCTCGAGCTGGCGCCCGGCATCGGGGTTGTGGGGGTCGGCCAGGTTCAGATGGATCCGCCAGCAGCCCGCCGGCAGCACGCTGAGCCGCTCGGGCCACTCCACCGCCAGCAGGGCGCCTACAGCCCGGGCCTCTTCCTCTTCCTGGGCAAACAGTTCATCGGCTGCGGCGGCCAGCTCCAGCCGGTAGAGATCGAGGTGCACCAGGCCGCCGCCACCACCACCACCTCCCGGCAGCGGGTAGTGCTGGGCCAGGGCGAAGGTGGGGCTGGTGATCGGCTCGCGGATGCCCAGGCCGGCGGCCAGGCCCTGCACCAGGCAGGTTTTGCCGGCGCCCAGATCGCCCTGCAGCAGCAAGGTGCTGCCGGGTCCAAGCCGCGCGGCCAGCTGGCGGCCGAAGGCGTGGGTGGCGGCGGCATCGGCGAGGTGGTGGGTCACGGTGGGCGTTCACGCGGGCTCAAGACCTGCTTGTAGATTGCCCTTACAGCGAGCCCGAAGCCTCGGCGTCTCCGCAGAACTTTCCAAACCACGCCCTCCCAGCCGGGAGCGAGCTGTACCCCAAGCGAGAACAAAACCCATGGTGGCTACCCCCGCCGCTCCTGCACTGCAGAGCACCAACACCTATGTGATTGCCGATCTCGGCCTGGCCGAGTTCGGCCGCAAGGAGATCGCGATCGCCGAAACCGAGATGCCCGGCCTGATGGCCCTGCGCGCCAAGTTCGGCGCGGAGCAGCCCCTCAAGGGCGCTCGCATCGCGGGCTCCCTGCACATGACGATTCAGACCGCCGTTCTGATCGAAACCCTGGTGGCCCTCGGCGCCGAGGTGCGCTGGGCCAGCTGCAACATCTTCTCCACCCAGGACCACGCCGCCGCCGCGATTGCCGCTGCCAACGTTCCCGTGTTCGCCTACAAGGGCGAAACCCTTGATGAGTACTGGGCCTTCACCCACCGCATCCTCGAGTGGGGCGATGGCGGCACGCCCAACATGATCCTCGACGACGGCGGCGATGCCACCGGCCTGGTGGTGCTGGGCACCAAGGCTGAGCGCGATCCCTCCGTTCTCGACCATCCCTCCAACGAAGAGGAAACGGCCCTCTTCAACAGCATCCGCCAGAAGCTGGCAGCCCAGCCTGGCTTCTACTCCCGCATCTACGCCAACATCCAGGGCGTCACCGAGGAGACCACCACCGGTGTGGCCCGCCTCTACCAGATGCAGAAGGCTGGCGAGCTGCCCTTCCCCGCCATCAACGTCAACGACTCGGTCACCAAGAGCAAGTTCGACAACCTCTACGGCTGTCGCGAATCGCTGGTGGACAGCAT
The DNA here is from genome assembly GCF_024346415.1 of Cyanobium sp. Aljojuca 7D2. Taxonomy (NCBI): domain Bacteria; kingdom Bacillati; phylum Cyanobacteriota; class Cyanophyceae; order Synechococcales; family Prochlorococcaceae; genus Cyanobium; species Cyanobium sp. Aljojuca 7D2. The sequence goes on along the minus strand of NZ_JAGQCX010000020.1, from coordinate 5,775 downwards.
CAAGCGTGCCACCGACGTGATGGTGGCCGGCAAGGTCGCCCTGGTGCTCGGTTACGGCGATGTGGGCAAGGGTTCGGCCCAGTCGCTGCGCGGCCTCGGCGCCACCGTGATGATTGCTGAGATCGACCCGATCTGCGCCCTGCAGGCCGCCATGGAGGGCTACCGCGTGGTGCGTCTCGACGACGTGGTGGGCGACGTGGACATCTTCGTGACCGCCACCGGCAACTTCAAGGTGATCCGCCACGAGCACCTGATCCAGATGAAGGATCAGGCAATCGTGTGCAACATCGGCCACTTCGACAACGAGATCGATGTCGCCTCGCTCAAGCGGTACCCCTGGGACAACATCAAGCCCCAGGTGGACCACATCGTGCTGCCTTCCGGCAACAAGATCATCCTGCTGGCGGAAGGCCGCTTGGTGAACCTGGGCTGCGCCACCGGCCACCCCAGCTTCGTGATGAGCAACTCCTTCACCAACCAGGTGCTGGCCCAGATCGAGCTGTTCACCAAGGGTGAGCAGTATGAGAAGCAGGTGTATGTTCTGCCCAAGCACCTTGATGAGATGGTGGCCCGGCTCCACCTCGACAAGATTGGCGCCAAGCTCACCGAGCTCAGCGCTGAGCAGGCCGATTACATCAACGTGCCGGTGGAGGGCCCTTACAAGCTCGAGCACTACCGGTACTGAGGCAGTCCCCCTGAGCTGGTGTGATACGCCCGCCCGCACATGCGTGCGAACGGCGGGCTTTGATCACACCAGCTCAGGCGGACCAGGGGCCATGCCTGAAGGGCACCCTGCACCTGAAGACTGATTCGAAGCCCTCGCTGGAGTTCCGGCGAGGGCTTTTTTGGGCCTGGGGGAGCCTGACGCTCCCGAGGCGCCTGATCAGAAGGGCACTTCCTCTTCGCTGGGGGCGCCGCCACCGAAGGCGCTACCGCCCATGCCGCCACCCATGCCACCTTCGGCGTCGCGCTTGGAGCCGAGAAGCTCCAGCCGGTCGACCCGGATCACGGGCTTGGTGCGCTCCTCGCCGCTGGCCCGGTCGGTCCAGCGGTCGAGCTTGAAGCTGCCGATGATGCCCACCAGGGCTCCCTTGCGGACGTAGTCGGCCGCCACCTGGGCTTGTTTGCCCCAGATTTCCAGGTTGAACCAGTCGGGTTCGTCGTCGCGGCTGCGGCGATTGACGGCGAGGGTGAGGTTGGCCACCACACTCCCCGATTCGAAATAACGGACTTCTGGGTCGCGGCCGGCCCGGCCGACGAGGGTGATGGAATTCACGCCCATGGTGATGTCTCCTGTTGCTGATGGATCAATGATGCGGCACCCGGTTGGGCTGCCACCTTTCATCAGTTCCACCGTTCGAGCCGTCTGTAACACCCTCGTATGATTCGGCCCTTGCAGGCCGGGCGTCCGTGTTTTTTCGTCGTTTCCAGTTTTCGCGGGATATCGGGATCGATCTGGGCACCGCCAACACGCTGATCTTCGTGTCGGGCAAGGGCATCGTGCTGCAGGAGCCCTCTGTGGTGGCGATGGATCTCGAGAAGGGCGTGCCCCTGGCCGTGGGCGATGAGGCCAAGATGATGCTGGGACGCACCCCCGGCAACATCCGTGCCGTGCGGCCGCTGCGCGATGGCGTGATCGCCGACTTCGACGCCGCTGAGCAGATGATCAAAACCTTCATCCAGAAGGCCAATGAGGGCCGCGGCATCGTCGCCCCGCGGTTGGTGATCGGCATCCCCAGCGGCGTCACCGGCGTCGAGCGCCGCGCCGTGCGCGAGGCCGGTCTGGCCGGGGCCCGTGAAGTGCACCTGATCGATGAGCCCGTGGCGGCGGCCATCGGCGCTGGCCTGCCCGTCACCGAGGCGGTGGGCACCATGATCGTCGACATCGGCGGTGGCACCACGGAAGTGGCGGTGTTGAGCCTGGGGGGCACCGTGATCAGTGAGTCGGTGCGGGTGGCTGGCGATGAGCTCAGCGACGCCATCGGCGTATATCTGAAAAAGGTGCACAACCTGGTGGTGGGCGAGCGCACCGCTGAGGACATCAAGATCCGCATCGGCTCCGCCTTCCCCGACGACGCCCACGACAACACCTCGATGGATGTGCGCGGTCTGCACCTGCTTTCCGGCCTGCCCCGCACCATCAACGTGCGCGCCGGCGACATCCGCGAGGCCATGGCCGAACCCCTCAACGTGATCGTCGAGGCGGTGAAGCGCACCCTTGAGCGCACCCCGCCCGAGCTGGCGGCCGACATCGTTGACCGCGGCATCATGCTGGCCGGCGGCGGTGCCCAGGTGCGCGGCATCACCGACCTGATCAGCCACGAAACCGGCATCCTCACCCACGTGGCCGAGGATCCCCTGCTCTGTGTGGTAAACGGTTGCGGCATGGTGCTGGAGGACTACAAGCGTCTGCAGCGCGTGCTCGACACCCCTGACTTCGCACGTCAGATCGCCTGAGCCCGATGCAGGCCGGCCGTAGGCTTCGCCTCCCCGCCCTGCGGGTGATCCTTCAGGCCTGGCCCTGGGCCCTGCTGCTGCTGGCCCTGGTGGCGGTGCGGCTCAGCAAGGGGGCGGGTGTCAGCGATGCCTACGCCCTGCTCAGCCGGCCCTTCTGGCCCGGCAGCGCCCAGGGCGAGTGGATCCGCAGCGCCCAGAGCCTCAGCGACCAAACCCGGCTGCGCCAGCTGGACGCTGACAACCGCCGGCTGCGGGAGCTGCTGGAGTTGCAGGGGCGGGGCGGCCGGGAGGTTTCGGCGCCGGTGATCTCGCGACATGCCGGGGGCTGGTGGCAGCAACTGGTGATCGGCCGCGGCGAGCTGCAAGGCCTCCGGCCCGGCTTGCCGGTGACGGCGCCCGGTGGGCTGATCGGCCGGATCGCCAGCGTCACCCCCACCACCGCCACCGTTGCCCTGCTCACCGATCCCGGCAGCCGCGTGGGCGTGTGGGTGGGCCGCACCCAGCGCCATGGCCTACTCACTGGGATCGGCACCAGCCGGCCCGTGCTGCGCTTTCTGGAGAAGGATCCGGGCGTGCGAGCCGGCGATGTGGTGGCAACGTCGCCGGCCAGCACCCTGGTGCCGCCCAACCTCACCGTGGGGGTGATCCAGTCGGTTGACGACCGCGCCGTGCCGGCCACTGAGGCCGTGGTGCAGCTCAGTGCCCCGGTGGACGCGGTCGATTGGGTGCAGGTGCGGCTGCCGTGAGTCGTCTGGCCCGTCACGGCTGGTGTGTGGCCACGGCCCTACTGGTGCCGTGGCTGGTGCTGGCCGCCCCGGTGCCCCTGACGCTGGCGGGGGTGCCGCCGGCCTGGCCGGTGCTGTGGCTGCTGCCCTGGGCGCTGGTGGATGGTCCGCTCTCCGGGGCCCTGGCCGGCGTGGGGCTCGGTTTGGTGCTGGACGGGCTCCAGCTCGGCCCGATCACCCAGATTCCGGCCCTGGGCTTGCTCGGCTGGTGGTGGGGCCGGCTGGGCCGCCAGGGCCCGCCGATCGAGCGCAGTTTCAACCTGGGGTTGCTGGCCCTGTTGGGCACGGCCCTGCTGGGGGGCAGCCTGATCCTGCAACGCCTGCTGCTGGGGGCGTGGATGCCAGCAGAGGGGCCGCCTACGCCAGCCCTGCACACCTGGCTCGCCCAGACCCTGCTCACGGCGCTGCTGGCGCCGCTGCTGTGCTCCCTGCAGCTGCTGCTGTGGCGCCAGCAGGCCCAGGGCGGGCGAAGCTGAGCCGATGGCACGCGAGCAGGGCCGGCGGCGATTTCTCGAACTCCTCGGCGGGGGTTCGGCCGCGGCGTTGCTGGCGGCCGGGCTCGGCAGTTGCGGCCGATCCGGTGGGGGAGAGGGCTGGGGCGGCGGAGCCTCCGGCGAGCGGGTGCTGAATTTTTGGACCCTGGATCTGGCCCCGAAGTTCAACGGCTATCTGCAGGGGCTGATCGCCGCCTGGGAACGCCAGAACCCCGGCCTCCAGGTGCGCTGGACCGACGTGCCCTGGAGCTCGGTGGAGCGCAAGTTGCTGGCGGCGGTGTTCGCCCGCACCGCCCCCGATCTGGTCAACCTCAACCCCCCTTTTGCCGCCAACCTGGCCAGCAAGGGGGGGCTGCGGGATCTCACCACGGTGCTGCCCGCCGGGGCGGCTGACGCCTACCTGCCGGCGATCTGGGACGCGGGGCGTCAAGAGTCGGGGCAGCAGGGTTCGGCGCAGCAGTTCGCCATTCCCTGGTATCTGACGGCCCGGATCACCATGGCCAACCGCCGGCTGCTGGAGCGGGCTGGCTACGGGGCGCCGCCGCGCTCCTGGGAGGAGGTGCCCGCCTTTGCCGAAGCGGTGCGCCGCCGCACCGGCCGCTACGGCCTGTTTGTCACCGTGGTGCCCGACGACTCGGCCGAGCTGCTGGAAACCCTTGTGCAGATGGGGGTGCAGCTGCTCGATCCCGACCACCGCGCTGCGTTCAACAGCCCCGCCGGCCGCCGCGCCTTCGCCTTCTGGAGCGACCTCTACCGCCGCGGGCTTCTGCCGCGGGAGGTGGTGAGCCAGGGCTATCGGCGGGCGATCGAGCTCTACCAATCGGGCGACCTGGCCCAGGTGGCCACCGGCCCCGATTTCCTGCGCAACCTGCAGACCAATGCCCCCGGCATTGCCGCCGTGACGGCCCCCTTTGCGCCCCTCACCGGCGCCGGTGGGGAGGCCAACGTGGCCGTGATGAACCTGGTGGTGCCGAAGCAGAGCGCCCTGGCGGCCGAGGCGGCCCGGTTTGCGCTGTTTCTCACCAACGGCCCCAACCAGCTGGCCTTCGCTGAGCAGGCGCGGGTGCTGCCCTCCAACCGCGAGGCCCTCCAGCAGTTGGAGGCGTCATTGGGGGCGGCCGGCGGCGCGGGGACGGTCGAGGAGGCGCTGGTGCAGCGGGCCCGGTTGCTTTCCGCCCAGACCCTGCGGCGGGCGCGGGTGCTGGTGCCGGCCAGCCCGGGGGTGAAGCGCCTGCAGGCGATCGTGTACACCCAGCTGCAGCGCGCCATGCTCGGCCAGGTGGGCAGCGATGCTGCTTTGGCCGCGGCGGCCGACGAATGGAACCGCTACGCCCGCGCCCGCTGGGGCTGATATCAGCACTGCCGCAATCTGTCTGTTTCTGCAGAAATCCTTAAAAGTGGTCAGATCGGCTCCGGCATCGGCGATCTGGGGGATGACCGCAGGGCGCTTTGAGAGGTATGGTTGCGATTCTTCATCTCGGCTCCTCGCCCATGCCCTCGGAGGACAGGCCCAGTTCGGGGGATCGCGCGTTTCGTCCAGCGGCTGCTGAGCCCTTCGCCGCTGATCCCATGGGCGACGTTTCCTCCGACATGTTTGGGTCTGCCCCGGTGGAGCCGAAAGCCACCGTGATGGTGGTGGACGACGAAGCGGCCGTGCGCCGGGTGCTGGTGATGCGCCTGCAGCTGGCCGGCTATCGGGTGATCTGCGCCGAGGACGGCGAGGAGGCCCTCAGCCTGTTTCACCAGGAGCAGCCCGATCTCGTCGTGCTCGACGTGATGCTGCCCAAGCTCGATGGCTTTGCGGTGTGCCGGCGCTTGCGGGCTGAATCCTGCGTGCCGATCATCTTCCTCTCGGCCCTCGATGCCATCGCGGAGCGGGTGTCGGGTCTGGATCTCGGTGCAGACGACTACCTGGGGACTCCTGAAAAAGCCAGATCGCCTGCAGCGCAACTTGTTTCAGCGATCAATACCCGATAAACTGACCTCGATCAGGGCAATTGACGATTGCTACAACTGCTGAGCACTGCAGATGTACCGGA